>NZ_JADBVE010000124.1:0-3896 GCF_020245285.1 Microcystis sp. M31BS1 | reverse complement strand
ATTAAAAATATATCTGTTAATAGAAGACGGTTATCAAGAAAAGGAAAATAGTCTTCTCTTTCCCGATATAAATATCAAGAAACTTTTTCCCTATTATGTTGAATTAGGCTGGAATCAAGGTTCTAGTCTTGCTTTACGTCAATTTGAAGCTTTAGAGAATTTTAGTTAATAATCAGGGCTGGTTATGGTGGTTTTCTCAACTAGACTCAGTGAGACTAACAATTAGAAGGTCATGCCAGCCTGTTAGTGATTGCTCTTGGTTTTACTGAACAAGTTTTTGCATTGGCGTTGTAATAAACAAGAGAGCGGTTTATATTACCCAAAAAATCTCCACAGACAACATCAAATAAATTTATTTTTATCAATTCAAATACAAGAAAAAACAACTCTAGCAGTTATCTTAAGGGTGAGGCAGGAAGTCTCTGATTTTAGGAAACACTGGAACCAGAGATGATGCTAAATCCCGTCATTTCGTCCCTACCACAATTTGGGCATTTTGTCAAAAAAAATTTGACTTTGCAACAAAACTACACAAAAATTAGATCAACGTTGTTAGGGGAAAAAAGGGATAATTGGCGCAAGTGTTTGGTTTGGCTAAAAGGGAAAGTCTAGATTTAGCAATGGTTTCAAGGCAAGCTAGACCTTGAAAAGTCCAAAAAAGCACAGAAAAATCCACCATAGCATAATGCAAAATTATACCAGAATCGCTGGAAGTATTGTCAACTCGTAAATAAATAGAAATTATTCTCAATAAATTCTTAAGTAAAAATAAATATTACCAATTGTAAATTTAAATATTTTTAAGTATTGAAGGTATTTGCATATAAAATACTTATCATTTTGCCCCGATTGCCTCTAACTTTTCCCTCCCCACAGCAATCACCGGGTAAATAGAAAATTTCTCATTCTTTCTCCTAGAGATGAAGTACAAATTAATCCTTACTCATCAAGTATTTTAAGTAGCTGGGTGGAATTAAATATAAAATGAACGTAGGTTGGGTTGAAGCATGAAACCCAACGCCCGATTATGTTACGCTACCGCTAACCCATCCTACAAATAATTGTGCCTACCTACTTAGCAACAATAACTAACCGTATCTATCTGAGAAAGGCTGTAACTACCATAACCTCCGTTATATTGTAAAAATAGTCAAGTTCTTAATTCTCGGTAAAATCGTCCTATGAGGGGAGAATTATTAGTAGCCTGGGCAGCACAACAAAAATCCTTCGATAGCAATTCTGCTGTGAACAGCCAAACGGTGGGAGACATTCCTGAACTGGTTCTTGTCTTGATCCTGCTGCTACTGATTGCCACTGCCGTAGCTCTAGTAACCCAGCGATTACGCATTTCCTATGTGGCAGGTTTAGTCTTAGCAGGATTACCGATTACCGATCTGTTATCTCGTCGTATTGGGTTAGATCCGTTTTTAGTGCTTAACCTTTTTCTGCCGATTCTGATTTTTGAAGCGGCGATTAATACCGATATCAGCCGTCTTCGCAGTACCTTTAAACCGATCGCACTGCTGGCAGGACCCGGCTCGGTTTTTTCTGCGGCGATTATTGCAGTTTTGGTAAAATTTGGCCTGGGGCTAGATTGGATTCCCGCCTTACTGGTGGGAGTGATTCTAGCAAATACCGATACTGTCTCAATAATTGCCGTCTTTAAGGAAATTCGGGTTCCCTCTAGGCTCTTGACTATTGTGGAAGGGGAAACACTATTTAATGATACAGCCGCACTCGTCACCTTCAATTTGCTCTTGGTGATTTACGCGACCGGAACCATCAGCACCACACAAGTTATCGAGGAAGTGTTGATCGTTGCTCTGGGTGGGGGATTAGTGGGTGCTGTCCTGGGCTATCTGTGTCTTCCCATCTATGTGCGCTTACGGGATCCGCTGAGTAGCCTGTTGCTTACGGTTGCGCTTGCCTTGGGAGCTTTTCAACTCGGGCAGTTTTTGGGTGTATCGGGAGCGGTGGCGGTAGTTATTGCCGGACTTGTCTTTGGTAACTTGGGGCTGCCTCGCAGCGCCTCTGCATCCGATCGCATTACCCTGATCAGTTTTTGGGAATATGCCGGTTTTATCGTCAATACCTTTATTTTTCTGCTCATTGGCATTGAAATCAACCCCTTGACCCTATGGCAAACCTTGCCATCGATTGTGCTGGTCATTTTGGCTTATCAATTGGGGCGTATTCTGTCAGTATATTCTTTACTATCGGTACTTCGCTGGATCGATCGACCAATCCCCTTACGCTGGCAACATATTCTGATTTTGGGCAACATCAAGGGTTCACTCTCCATGGCCCTAGCGGTTGCCATTCCTTTGGCTCTAACAGGGCGGGAATTGATCATCGAGCTAGTCTTTGGGGCTGTGTTATTTTCTCTGGTTATCCAAGGATTAGCCTTACCCTGGTTAATTAAAAAGCTCAATATTAGTCAGGTTTCGGCAGTAACACGGGATATTGGACAGTTACAGCTGCAGTTGATCGCGTCGAAAGCGGCACAAGATGAGTTAGCCAATTTACTGAAATCCGGCGTTTTACCGAAAGCAGTGTACGAAGAACTGTGGGCATCTTATCAGGCAAAAGTGGCGGTATCGGAACGGCTGCTGCGGGATGCTTATAATCAGTCTCGATCGGGGCAAATGGAGCCTAACAACAGTCAGTTAGATGCCATTCGACGACGATTGTTCCTCGCCGAGAAAGCCGCCCTGGGGGATGCACTTCGCAAACGCATTGTACCAGAAGATTTAGTACAATCCTACGTTAAAGGTTTGGATGAGAAACTTCTATCGTTGGACGATGATTAGTTTGAATGCCGAGGTAATCGATCATCGGTTTGACGAATTCCGGACGAGTAACCACCAAAATAGTTGAGTCGGCTTCTAGGACGGTATTGCCGTTGGGAATCTCTAAACTGGCAGAAGCGTGACACTGATAGCCAATAATCAGCGAACCGGTCGGAAAGTTGGCATCTTGAGCGATTTGGGCAACGGTACGCCCAGCTACATAACAATCCTTGGGGACGGGCAGCTTTAACACTTCCACTTGCCCCTGTTCAAAGTGCATCATCGATTCTACTTCGGGGTATTCGATCGCATTGGCCATGGTGGCAACGGCTAAATCAATCGTGCTGATGATGTGACTAGCTCCAGCAAGACGATAGGCTTCGAGAAATTCGCGATCGCACATTCTCACCACAATATGGGAAATGCCATAACTTCTAGACAGGGTGACTAGGGCTAGATTCATCGCATCGTCCCTTAGTGCGGCCACAACCGCATTAGCTTGTCGAATCCCTGCCTCTAGCAGAACTTTCGTGCTGACAGCACTCCCCTCAAAGGCCATGACACCGATTTTTTCCCGGGCAAACCGACAAGCTAAAGGATCCACATCAACGATGGCCACGGTGTGTCCCAAGTCTAAAAGTTGTTGGGCTAAACCTAGCCCCATCATTCCCGCCCCACCAATTAAAACGTACATAGCGGCTCTTTACTTAACAAAATACTGCCTAAGTAGGTAGGCGTTAAAAATTATCAGATGCCCCCCTTATTCAGGGGGATCCCCCCGCCTATCGGCACCCCCCTTATCAAGGGGGGCAGGGGGGATCGAACCTAAAATCCATTTTTAATTTAATTATAACCAGCTACTTAATTAAGTGGTTTCAATTAGATTATAACCAGCTACTTACCCAAAAAATCTCCACAGACAACATCAAATAAATTTATTTTTATCAATTCAAATACCAGAAAAAACGGTTCTTCGTTACTTGGTATGGTTCGATAGGGGGGCATAAATCGACTAAATCCTTATCTGGCAAGAGACTTAATTGATTAGTTCGCTCTAGAGCAAAAACAATTGACAAAAATCGCTAAATGCCTTTCTATATAAGGGTT
>NZ_JADBVE010000123.1:0-19643 GCF_020245285.1 Microcystis sp. M31BS1 | reverse complement strand
ACCGCAACACCATCAAGATGTCTTGTCTAACAACGCTTTACCAATAAAGCTGAGAGGGAATCCGAACTAGGGAAGTATTCGGAGGTCTGTACCAGATTGTGTCTCGATGCGGTAGTCTCTACTTGCGTCGCCTAAATTGGTCTAGGCAAGCCCCGTCCCTTTTAGGGCGGGGTTAGTGACAGAATACCTTAAGTAATCAGTGATCACTGATTACTCAAATCTGAATAACTGGTAACTGATCACTGAAATTACTCGTCTTCGGCGAAAATAAAGCGAGTTAGTTCACTAGGATCGGGTTCGGGGCTAGATTCGGCAAATTTAACCGCGGCTTCGATTTCAGCTTGAATTTTCTCCTCGATTTCTTTTAATTCCTCTCTCGTGGCCAGATCTCGCTCGTAGAGATAGGCGGCAAAGCGAGTGATCGGATCTCTTTCGCCCCAGAATTGTTTCTCGTCAGCACTGCGTAACTCGTCGGGATCTGCCAGAGAGTGACCCCGGAAACGATAGGTTAAGGCCTCAATCAAAGTCGGCCCCTCACCGGCGCGGGCGCGGGCTACAGCTTCTCTGGCGGCGGCATGAACGGCGACCACATCCATACCGTCCACTTCCACACCGACCATACTAAAAACACTGGCTTTTTTATAGATTTCCGGTTGAGAAGTGGCTCGATCGTGGGCCATACCGATCGCCCACTTATTATTTTCCACCACATAGATAATCGGCAACTTCCAGAGGGCGGCCATATTCAGACACTCAAAAAACTGGCCATTATTACTCGCCCCATCCCCAAAGAAACAGACCGTTACCTGATCGGCACTGGCATCAGCCATGGCTTCCCGACGGTATTTACTTTGAAAAGCCGCCCCGGTTGCGACGGGAATCCCCTCGGCCACAAAAGCGTAACCCCCTAAAAGCTTATGTTCGGCGGAAAACATATGCATGGAGCCGCCCCGTCCTTTACTACAGCCGGTAGCTTTGCCGAATAACTCCGCCATTACCTCCTTAGCGGGAACTCCGGCACTGAGGGCGTGGACGTGATCGCGATAGGTGCTAGAAACGTAATCTTCTCCCTGACGCAAGGCTTTAATAATACCGCTAGATATCGCTTCCTGACCGTTGTAGAGATGGACAAAACCGAACATTTTGCCCCGATAATACATTTCGGCGCATTTATCTTCAAACATCCGCCCCAAAACCATATCCTCGTATAGGCGAAGACCTTCAGCTTTGGTAATAATGATGGAAGCAGGATTAAAGGTTGGTAAAGTACGTTCGGAAATCATAGGGTCTGTAGTATCATTTAGACAACAAAAAGGCAAGGGGAGAGGAAGCGGTAGATTTTTCGAGAATTCTGGCAGTGAATTTTTTGGTCTTAAACCAAGGGGTTCTTAGTATTTTCTCTCTCAAATCTAATCTTAGTCAGTCAGAGATTGGCTAGGATAAGATGGTATCTTGTTATTTTACTCGCTCCGCTCTCACTTACATCATTTAATTCACTAAGGACTCTCCAGAGTTGAGGTACAGCTAACCGTGCGAATTCCTCTTGACTACTACAGGATATTGGGAATCCCCTTTCAGGTGAGTGCCGAGCAGATTGATTTGGCCCACGCCGATCGGGGACGGCAATTGCCACGTCAAGAATACAGTCAAACAGCGATCGTTGCCCGTCAGCACTTGTTAGATCAAGCTTACCAAGTGTTAAGTGATCCAGATCGCCGTCGTGATTACGATGCCCAATTTTTCGACCCCAATCCCCTGCTTCTCAACCCAGAAAGCAGCACCGAAAACCTCGATTCTCAGGCTGGGGAGGTGGCTGCTGCTTCCTCAGAATATCCCACTCCCCAGATTACCATTGCCCCCGCCGATCTAGTGGGAGCTTTGCTCATCCTGCAAGAGTTGGGAGAGTACGAGTTAGTGATTCGTTTGGCGGAAACTTATCTAGATTTGGAGCCAACTACTCGCCCAGACATGATCTTAACCTTGGCTTTGGCCTACGGGGAATTAAGTCGGGAATATTGGCAGGATAAAAATTATGAACAGGCGGCCAGCACCGCGGCCAAAGCCCTGACTTGGTTGGAACAAGAACAAATGTTCCCGCAAGTGGCCAGCGAGATTCGCCATGATTGTGATCGCTTGCGTCCCTACCGGGTTCTGGAATTGTTATCCCAGGAAAAAAAACCTAGTCTTGCCCGTCAGCGCGGCTTAAATCTCTTGGAGGAGATGTTGGCCGCTCGCGGCGGCATCGATGGCCAGGGCGACGATCGCTCTGGGTTGGGGGTGGATAATTTTTTACGCTTTATTCAACAGTTACGGGTTTATTTAACTCAGGCCGAACAGGAAAAAATCTGGGCAAAAGAGGCACAACGCCCCTCGTCGGTGGGTAATTATCTGTTGGTTTATGCCTTGATTGCCCGCGGTTTCGCCCAAAAACAACCCGCCGCTATCGTTGCGGCCAGCGCTCGCTTGCAGCAATTACAAAAACATCAGGATGTCTCCCTCGAGCGATCGATCTGCGCCCTACTGCTCGGTCAAACCGAACAAGCAAGCACAATTTTAGAAAAAAGTCAAGAGCAAGAAATATTAAATTATATTAAGGAACAATCCGGGCAATCTCCCGATCTCTTACCTGGGTTATGTCGTTACGGTGAGCGTTGGTTACAAACAGAAGTTTTCTGCCATTTTAGTGATTTGGTTGAGCGGAAAGCCTCACTAAAAGAGTATTTTGCCGAGGAAGAGGTACAAAATTATTTAGAAGAATTGTCAGGTTTTCCTGACGAAAAAGTTCCCGTGTCGGTTCAAGAAAAGGTTGGCGAACCTTTAGAATCGGAAGTAACTGTTCTCAAAACCCACACCCCCCCCACCCATTTAAACCCAGTGCCAGGAGCGACACCGATGAGGGAATCTGCTTATTCTTCCCACTCTCGTCCCCAAAAACCGTCTTTAGCTAGAGCTAACGGTGAGCGGACAAGCTCTGCTGTACCTGCCCTGAGAGCCACTGCTCAGGAGGAAACTTTCACCCCCTATACTCAGGGCAGTGTGGTGGTGACAGCAGCCTATCGTCAACCGGCACTTAATCCCCTCCGTCGTCGTCCCCGTCGCTCGCGTACCCCAGCAGCGGGTAACTCCGGGCCGGCAGCCCCAGAAACGGTAAAAACTGCCCTAGTCCCACCGAAACGGAGACGACCGGCCCGCAGAAAACTACGACTCGATCGAGTGGCAATATTGGGGGTAGGATTAGTGGGAACGCTCGCAGTTTTGTCCTTGGGGATAAAGGCAATTGTCGATAGTCAATCTCCTTTGGCAGCCTTGCAAGGGGAACAGTTACCGATTTCTTTAAATACTCCCATACTAGAAATTCCTTCGGCTAATGCGGAAGTGATGGAAGGGATTCCCTTGGACAAGGAAACAGCCAAGGAGACGATTCAAGCTTGGTTAGCAGCAAAATCGGCCGCTTTTGGCAGTGAACACCAAAAAGAGCAATTGAAAGAGGTTTTAACGGGTTCAGCCTTGGAACTTTGGCAAAAACGGGCGGCGGCTTTACAGGGAAATAACTATTGGCGCTACGATCATCAAGTGGATGTGCGATCGGTTACTAATAATGCGAAAAATCCTAATTTAGCGACAGTAGAAGCGATAGTCAACGAAAAGGCCATGTATTTCCATAATGGCAAAGAAATTGTCAATAGTTCCTATAATAAGTCCTTGAACGTGCGCTATGATTTGGTACGGCAAGGAGATAAATGGTTGATCGAAAACACCGAAGTCTTAAAAACCAAAGTTTTACCCTGATTTTTCCCGATTAAATCCCCAAAAAACTAGGCTTTAGGCTGCCCGCACACCCAAAAAAGGCTGCATGGCAGCCTTTTCAGTGGGAAGTGGGGAAGTGGGGAAGTGGGGAGAAGGGAGAAGAGCCAAAAAAGCTGATAACTGATAACTGATAACTGATAACTGATAACTGATAACTGAAGACCGACTCCTGCAAAGGCAAACTTTGTACCTCACCATTAAGATAACTTCTATATCTTTAGACTGATAAATGCTCGATTCTCTTAATATTTTTTAACATAAAATCTGCTCTTTGATTGCTGTCATTGGTTCCCTAGAAGTCAAGCTAATGAGTTATGATCCTAGGTAGGAATACATAGTTCTTAGAGGAAAAAGCGGGGCAATCTCAATGTTTTGCCCACCCACAAGACCATGATTTTGATGTTTTAAAAATCTCGCATAAGTCTTTAAGAACTTTCAAAATCAGCATTCACACAGGAGGGATATTATGACAGGTAAGAGTAAACGCGGTTTTGCCTCTATGGATCAAGCTAAACAAAAGGAAATCGCTAGTAAAGGTGGTAAAGCTGCTCATCAAAAAGGTACAGCCCACGAATTTACCTCCGAAGAAGCTCGCGAAGCGGGACGAAAGGGTGGTGAAGCGGTTAGCCGGGATCGCGCCCACATGGCAGCTATTGGACGAGAAGGGGGGAAAAATTCCCACAAAGGCAGTCGCAAAAACTTAAACTCCGAGGAAAATTACCCAACCAACGAGTCTATAGGTGAAAATTCCTCAGATTTTAGCAACTCGGAGGCGAATAGTTAACTTTTGTTGACTTTTTCTCAGACTGAGAGGGTTTTGGGGTGTTGGGGTTTTAGTTGAATTCCCCATTCCCCCATTTCCCCATTTCATCAATAAATACTTTAAGGTTCGATACTGACAATCCAAGTCCCAACGTAGAGACGGACGGGAATATTGCCAGAGGCAATCACATCACAGGTAAAGTAATAAGTGCCTAATTGAGGATTTCTGACATTAGACATGACGATTTCAACTTTGCTGGTCGGATCGATCGCTTGTTCGGGGACAATTTGAATAACGCGACTATCCTTATCCCAAACCACTTCCTTTAAAGGTAAAGATTTGCCGTTGATGCGTACCTCGATTTTATTGGTGTCAAACTGGCCGTTAAAATAATCGGGATAGGAAATAAAAAAAGCTGAAGCCCCTTGGGAGAGTTTTTTCGGCGGAATATAGAATTTATAACGATCCATTTGCTTGGGACGACCGCCAAATTGCAAGAAATAATCTAAGATATCCTTGCGATCAACGCCACTAAAAATTGTTAGGCCGGGGTTGCCATTGGCTAAAGTTATTTTTGGTAAAATAATTCCCGCACCCACAGCTAAAGATAGAGCAATTAAAGCGGGTGCCTTAGCATATTTAATTACTTTTGTCAAGACTTTTAACATAAATTTTAACCCAAGGTGAGGGAGATGGTGACGGCCGCAAGGAGCCTAATACAGTTCAACTCTAACAAAACTCGATCGTTTCTTACCTAGACCTTTGCCAGTCCGATAAGTGTCTTGGTTAACGCTTCATCGCTCGTGCCATATCCCGTTGATCCTGACGACGTTTCAAATCTTCGCGTTTATCGTGTAATTTCTTGCCTCTACCGAGGCCAATGCTGATTTTTACCCAACTACCTTTAAAATACATCTTCAAAGGCACAAGAGTTAAACCTTTCTGTTCCACTTGACCGATGAGTTTGCTGATTTCCTTTTTGTGCATCAACAATTTTCTCGTCCGGCGCGGATCGTGATTAAAATATTCGCTACTCTGTTCGTAGGGGGAAATATGAACGTTAATTAACACCGCTTCACCATTGCGGACTAAAACGTAACCATCCCGCAGGTTTACCTTACCGGCACGCACGGATTTAACCTCGGTCCCCACCAACTGCACCCCCGCTTCAAAAGTCTCTAAAATCTCGTAGAGATGGCGTGCTTGCCGGTTATCACTGATAATTTTGATTTTGTCGTCTTGATTGGCCATATAGTCAAGTGAAAAGTGAAAAAGCTGTTGAGTGTTGGGGTGTTGGGGTTTTGGGGGTCAGGGTTTTAGGGTTTTAGGGTTTTAGGGTTTTAGGGTGTTGGGGTTTTAGGGTGTTGGGGTTTTAGGGTGTTGGGGTGTTGGGGTTTTAGGGTGTTGGGGTGTTGGGGTTTTAGGGTGTTAGGGTTTTAGGGTGTTGGGGTGTTGGGGTTTTAGGGTGTTGGGGTTTTAGGGTTTTAGGGTGTTAGGGTTTTAGGGTGTTAGGGTTTTAGGGTGTTGGGGTTTTAGGGTTTTAGTTGAAATTCCCCATTTCCCCATTTCCCCATTTCCCCATTTCCCCATTTCCCCATTTCCCCATTTCCCCATTTCTCCATTTCTCCATTTCCCCATCTTACTCGCTCTTTTGCTCTCTCTGGACTGACCCCGGGCTGCTCTTTGGTAATCACCGGCCTTGTCAGGGGGAACCAGAAGGGGGAAAATGAGAGCAGTGTTAAATTTTTATGAAGTTTGGTTCTGTGGATAAAATTCGCACCGTTTCCGATAGTAAGCGTGATTTTTATACTCGCCACACCCGCCCCATCAATTCGGTGTATCGGCGCGTGGTTGAGGAATTATTAGTCGAGATGCACCTGCTCTCCGTTAATGTAGATTTCCATTATGATCCAATTTATGCCCTTGGGGTGGTTACTTCTTTCGAGAAGTTCATGGAAGGCTATCGTCCGGGGGAGGATAAACCGAATATTTTTAATGCTTTGTGCCAAGCGGTTAATGGTAATCCCGAAGTCTATCGTCGTGATGCCGAAAATATGATCGCTATTGCCAAAGAAACTAATATTGATTCCTTGCTTTCCCAACTGCAAAACCCTGCTCTAGGTGGTAACAATCAGTTGTCTGATAGTCTAGTTTCGGTGATCAACGCTCCTAAGTTTAAGTATAGTCGCCTGTTTGCCATCGGTCTCTATACCATTTTAGCGGAAGCACAACCAGACATGATCAAGGAAAAAGAAAAACGCGAACCAATTTTGCAAAAGTTCTCAGAAATTCTGCATCTCTCCAGCGAGAAACTGCAAAAAGACCTCGATGTTTATCGCAGTAATCTTGATAAAATGGATCAGCTGCTCAAGGTTATCGAAGATGCCCTAGAAGCAGAAAAGAAAAAACGTCAACAAAAAGAACAGGAAAAACAAACCACCCCGCAATAAAGGCTCTCAACCGGAAATTACCGCGTGCAGACAAGGGAATAGGGAACAGAAAAAGGATTAAATCGGCTCTCTTTCTTTACTGTTCCTTCTGACCTCGTTCTAAAATTAAGATCGGCAACCCTTAATATTTATCTCCCGTGACTAACTCCTCCATCACCGCACCCGTAACCGATATTTTGGCAAAAGCGCGGTCAGGGGCGAATTTATCGGCAAAAGAAGCGATTATCTTGCTAGAAACTACCGATAACCGTTTAATTGCCCGGATTCGGGAAACCGCCGACTTTTTGCGTCGTCAACAGGCAGGAGATACCGTCACCTACGTTATCAATCGCAATATTAATTTTAGTAACATTTGTGAGCAGCATTGCAGTTTTTGTGCATTCAGACGCAATGAAGATGAAGAGGGGGCTTTCTGGCTTAATTTAGAGGAAATTATCGCTAAAGCGGCCGATGCTGTCCGTCGTGGGGCCACAGAAATTTGTATGCAGGGAGGATTAAACCCAAAAGCCAAGATTAAGGGCAATTCCTTAGACTATTACCTCGAAATTGTTAAAAACCTGAAGCAAGCCTTTCCTGACCTGCATTTACACGCTTTTTCGCCCCAAGAAGTCCAATTTATTGCTAGAGAAGACGGTTTAAGTTACGAAAAAGTTATCGCTTCCCTGCAAGAAGCAGGAGTCAATTCTCTACCGGGGACGGCTGCCGAGGTGTTAGTCGATGAGGTAAGACGGGTAATTTGTCCAGAAAAAATCGATGCTGCCACTTGGTTAGAAATAGTCGGTACTGCTCATCGCTTGGGGTTATATACCACCAGTACCATGCTCTGCGGTCATATTGAAACCCCTAGCCAACAGGTGCAGCACCTTGAAAAAATTAGAAAACAGCAAGAAATCGCCCTAGAAAATAATTATCCGGCTAAAATCACCGAATTTATTTTATTGCCTTTTGTGGGACAATCGGCCCCCAAACCCCTGAGAAATCGAGTCGGACGAGATCAACCAATTTTAGCCGATACATTAAAATTAACGGCAGTGGCGCGGATTTATTTGGGCAATAGCATTAAAAATCATCAACCCAGTTGGGTAAAATTGGGCTTACAGGGGGCGACAGAAGCCTTAAACTGGGGTTGCAACGATCTCGGTGGTACTCTCATGGAAGAACATATTACCACTATGGCCGGGGCCCTGGGCGGTACTTGTTTGACCGTCGAGGAATTAGCAACGGCGATTAAATCCCTCGATCGCCCGGCCCGTCAACGGGATACAATCTATTAAGTAGGGTTTGCTGAAAGAGTATTTTGAGCTTAATCAAGCCCAACAATTTCCCCCTTACCGGCAATCACTTCGCCGATTTGGTAGGCATTAATCCCAGAGGATTGGAGTTGATTAATAGTCAATTGCGCCAGATCCGATGGGACAATGATCACAAAACCGATACCCATATTAAAAGTATTAAACATGGCTTCGGCATTAACCGAACCCATCTGGGCTAACCAGTGAAAAATCGGCAAAACTGGCCAACTTTCGCGGTAAATCTGCACAGAATGCCCTTTACCTAAGCAGCGGGGCAAATTTTCCGGGATGCCACCCCCGGTAATGTGGGCCATGGCGTGAATATCTAACCCAGAGCGCAGCAGTTCTAGCACAGGTTTGACATAAAGTCTAGTGGGAGTTAACAAAACTTCACCTAAGCTAGAGCCGGACAAAATTTCGGGGCAATCTTGCCAATTTAAGCCCTGGGTGTCGATAATCTTGCGAACAAGACTAAAACCGTTACTGTGAACCCCACTACTGGCTAAACCGATAGCCACATCGCCGATTTGCACCTTACTGCCGTCGAGTAATTGACTTTTTTCGACAATACCGACGCAAAAACCGGCTAAATCGTACTCTCCCGCCGAATAAAACCCCGGCATCTCCGCCGTTTCCCCTCCCAAAAGAGTACAACCACTATCACGACAGGCCCTAGCGATTCCCGATACCACCGCCGCTAACTGTGACGCTTCCAGTTTACCAGTGGCCAGATAATCCAAGAAAAATAAAGGTTCAGCCCCAGAGGTGAGGACATCGTTGACGCACATGGCCACGAGGTCAATTCCCACCGTATCATGACGATTGAGACTATGGGCAATTTTTAGCTTGGTTCCTACACCATCAGTTCCCGATACTAACACTGGTTGCCGATAACCGGAAGGTAACTGAAAATAGCCGCCAAAACCGCCTAAACCGCCGATAACTTCGGGACGGAAGGTACTTTCCACATTTTGGCGAATTTTCTCGACAAAAGCGCGTCCCGCTTCCACATCCACGCCCGCTTCTTTATAATCCATGCCCAATTGACCGATTGTATCTCTCAAATTTTACCCAGATTTCGGTCCCATGGGAATTATAAATTATGAATTATGAATTATGAATTATGAATTGGGAGGTAAAGCGTAGGGTGCGTGAGACGGAAAATTGCTGCTTTGACTCGAAGGTGAGAATCCGTCGTAACGCAGCACCTATCATCGACTAAGTAGCCAGTTACAATTAAAGATAAAATACAGAGAACCAGAAGTCTGCGCCACTATCTGACAATTAATTGAGATTACTTAATTCGGGTTTGCTTAAAAAGTACGGGCGAAGCATTCGGATAGAAAATCTGCGGTTTCACCGATAGGTTATTACCCGAATGCTTCGCCCCTACAGGACGCAATCGCCGCTCAAGATGCCAGGTTTTGAAGCACGATTATCTCAAAATCTTGCACCTGTTTCGCAAGAAAAGCCACAAAACTCTTACCTTGCCTACATTTCACATTTATTCAGCAAGCCCTAATTAATTAGGAGTTTAGCAAAATGTCTAACGAAACGGTCACTTATTCCCTTGAGGCTGTCTTGACAAGGATTGAGGGGAAAATCGACTTTTTACAAAGAGATGTCAACGAGCGTTTAAACAAGCTAGAGATAGGACAATCAGAATTAAGAGGGGACATTAAAGCTTTAGATGAACGACTAACCGGAGAAATTAAAGGGTTAACTGCAAGAGTCGCTGATCAGGAATTTACCAATCGGGGGATTCTGATAGCTTTGGTTGTTGCCATTTTAGGAGGAGCGGCCAAAATTTTTGGTTTTCTCCCCAATCCTTGACAGCGATCGCATAATGTTTGAAGAAATTAACGCCCAATTGAAACGGCTAAAAAATTAAACTACAAAGATCGAGTGTCTTTTCTGTCAATCTTCTTGGGGATATTTTTCCCAAAGATCCGTGATTTGGCGAAGACTTTGGAAGTTGCCATTACCGAGGATCAAATGATCTAGGAGAGGAATGGCTAGATAGGTAGCTCCCTGTAATAATTGTTCTGTGAGTAAAATATCGTCTTGACTAGGCACAAGTGACCCGGTGGGGTGATTATGGGCGATAATTAACTTAGTAGCTGATTGTTTCACTACTTCTCGAAAGATTTCTCGCGGATGTACCAGTGTTTCTGTAGCTGTGCCGATAGTAATCACTTTGAGTGCGATTAACTGATTTTTGACATCGAGTAAAATAACGGCGAAACGTTCCTGAGACTGATACATTAGTTCGTGTCCAAGTATGGCGGCAGCGGTATCGGGACTATCGATAACCATTTTTTCCGTCGGTCGTCGTTGAAAAGCTCGTTTTCCCAATTCGATCGCCGCTAGAATAGTAGTAGCCTTAGCCGGTCCAATGCCATGAATAGCGGTTAATTCTTGGGGGTGAATATCCCTCAAAACGTCCAAAGGATCCCGGCGATATTTACTCAATTCGTTGAGAATATGCTGTCCTAAACCCACGGCCGAGAGTTTCCCCTTACCTTGACCTGTAGCCAGTAAAATCGCTAATAATTCGGCGTTACTGAGGTTTTTCGCCCCGACACTGATTAAACGTTCCCTCGGTCTTTCACTGACGGGAATATCGGCAATTCTTAAGCTGTAGGTCATGGAAGTGGCAAGCTACCGCGATAAAATTCCATCATAATCGCAATTTTAGCCAGTGCCTAGAGGGATTTGGCCGGTAAATCAAGGGGAAAAACTCTCCTTACCGATAGCGAATTCCCGCATCTTCGAGGCGCTGTAAAGCTTCCCCTAATCGCGGGATATCGGCGATTAAACTGACGCGCACATAACCTTCCCCTCCCTCTCCAAAAGCATTACCCGGAGTGACGACGACACCAGTTTTTTGCAGGACGCTGAGGGCAAAATCCGTGGAAGTCATGCCGACGCTACAGGGAATCCAGAGATACATTGTCGCCTTAGAGGGGGGAATATCCCAACCTAATTGCCCCAAACCTTTGATTAAAAAATCTCGTCGCTGCCGGTATCTTTCCTGTACTTGTTTGACGTATTCATCCGGCAGTTGTAGGGCGGTTTCGGCCGCTTTTTGGATGACGGAAAAGATACCATAATCGAGATTAGTTTTCAGGGTGCGTAACCCTTGAATAATATCGGCATTGCCCACGACAAAACCGACGCGCCACCCGGCCATATTATAGGTTTTCGAGAGGGTATGAAATTCTACACTAATCTCTTTTGCCCCCGGAATTTCTAATAAACTGGTGGGCTGATAACCATCAAAACTCAATTCAGCATAACAGAGATCATGGACGAGCATAATCTCATACTGCTGGGCCCAAGCAACGATTTTTTCAAAAAATTCCAGGGGGGCAACGGCGGCGGTGGGATTACTGGGATAGTTAAAATAGAGGATTTTCGCCTGTTTAGCCACATCTTCGGGGATAGAATCGATATCTATCAGCCAATCCTGTTCTGCTTTTAAAATAATCGGGTATAGCGTCGCCCCAGCAATCAAAGGACCGCGAAAATGGGCGGGATAGGCGGGACTGGGAACTAAGACCACATCGCCGGGGTTAACATAAGCTAGGGCGAGGTGAGATAGGCCCTCTTTGGAACCGAGCAAGGGTAAAGCTTCGTTATCGGGATTGAGTTCCACACCATAAGAGCGATCATACCATTTAGCGATCGCTTCTCGAAAACTGGCGGTTCCTTCAAAGGGGGGATAACCGTGAAATTGGGGCGTTTCAAAAGCTTGAATGGCCGCTTCGATAACCGGACGCGGAGCAAAACCGTCCGGGTTGCCCATACCTAAATCGATTAAATCTAGTCCTTCTTTGCGGGCTAAGGCTTTTAATTCATCCAAGCGGGCGAAAACGTAGGGGGGTAAGGCACTTAATCGCTTGGCGCGGCTATTCGTCCAATCTACACTCATTACTTCTTGGCTTACTGATCGAGGTAATCTACCATTATGGCACGAGTGTATGGCTAATTTAAGTAGGTAGGCGTTAAAAATTATCAGATGCCCCCCTTATTAAGGGGGGATTAAGGGGGGACTAAGGGGGGATCGAACCTAAAATCCATTTTTAATTTAATTATAACCAGCTACTTAGCAGTTAGTTATTAGCTGACTTCTTTGTGCCTCAATATTGCTGGAATTGCCCGACATCGGAGATGGAGAGCCAAACTAAGGTAATCTAATTAATAGAGGCCCAAAATTACTGATTAGCCCCAGCATTACCCCCATTCTTCGCCATTAGCGGCCGGTAAGTCCTGACTCCTCACTCCTCAATTCTTTTGTAAAATATGACTGCGATCGCTGTTCAGATAACTTCTATTTTACCCCCCGACACGACGGTTATTGCCTGGCCACAAGTGCCAAAAGAGGAACAAGAAAGATTATCAAGGGCAATTAGGGGCAAAAGTCCTGAAATTCTAGTCTATCCCGCTAATACAACCGCTTTATCCTCTCTGGTGCGTTTTACCAACGAAAATCGTCTGTCTTTACTGGCCTACGGTCAAGGCAGTAAATTAGATTGGGGTGGGTTAGTCGAGTCGCCCGATATTTTAGTTAGTACCCAAAATCTCAACCGGATTATTGACCATGCTAGGGGAGATTTAACTATAACCGTGCAAGCTGGGCTTAAACTAGCGGATTTACAGGCTTTTTTAGCTCCTAGCGGTCAATTTATTCCTCTTGATCCCAGTTTCGCTGATAATGCCACGATTGGCGGTATTATGGCCACGGCCGATGCGGGAACATGGCGGCAAAGATACGGTGGAGTCCGGGATCTGATCCTAGGATTCTCCTTTATCCGTCACGATGGCGAGATTGCTAAAGCTGGAGGGCGTGTGGTCAAGAATGTGGCGGGATACGACATGATGAAGCTATTTACGGGTTCCTACGGCACTTTAGGGATTATCGATCAGATTACCCTACGACTGTATCCCGAAACTGCTAACTCAGAAACCCTGATAATCACTGGAAATAGCGAAAATATTAGTAAATTAAGTCAAGTTATTCGGCAATCGGCCTTAACTCCCACCGTGGCTGAATGTTTAAACCCAGGGATGACGCAAGCACTAGGATTAGGGGAAAAAGTCGCTTTACTGCTGCGTTTTCAAAGCATTCCCGAAAGTATTAGCGAACAATCGCAACAGGTGAGTTATTTAGGACAACAGTTAGATTGTCAGACTAATTATTATCGGGATGAGGCAGCAGTTTCTCTATGGCAAAGATACCGAAAAACAATGGATAATTCCGGCCAAGAGGGCAATTTTTTCGGCAAAATAGGATTATTACCCAGCAATTTAGCTCTAGTTATCGACCAAATTAACGGACTAGCCTCGATTAATATTAGTAGCGGGGTGGGTAAAGTTATCTTAAAATCGGAGGAAAATCTTGACAAAATTCGCTCTTTATGCAGTGCCAATCAGGGTTATCTAACGGTGTTAACCGCACCTCCATCGCTAAAGGAAAAAATTGAACCTTGGGGTTATACAGGTAACGCAATCACCATGATGAAAACCCTAAAAACTAAATTCGATCCTCACGGTATTTTTAGTCCTGAACGCTTTCTTAACAAAATCTAATTAAAAATTATGCAAACCTCCGAACATTCCGTTAACTTTCAAGAATTAATCGACCAAAAAAATCAAGGATTTGACCCCAAAAATCCCCCCGCTCAAGAATTAATCGATAGTTGTGTTCACTGTGGTTTTTGTCTTTCTACCTGTCCCAGTTATCGAGTCATTGGCAAAGAAATGGACTCCCCCCGGGGTAGAATTTATCTGATGAATGCCATCAACAAAGGAGAAGCGGTTTTAGACGAAACCACTAGCCAACATTTTGATACTTGTTTAGGTTGTTTAGCCTGTGTTAGTACCTGTCCATCGGGAGTACAATACGATCAATTAATCGCCGCAGTTCGTCCGCAAGTGGAACGCAATCAACCCCGCAGTTTTAAAGATAAAATTATTCGTTTTCTCATTTTTAATCTCTTTCCCTATCCCGTCCGTCTCAAATTATTTTTACCTTTCCTCTGGTTATATCAAACCCTAGGATTACAAACCCTAGTCAGGAAATCGGGTATCTTAAAAATGCTCTTTCCCCGTCTAGCAGCAATGGAATCAATTTTACCCAGAATTACTCTAAATTCTCTGTTTAAAAACTATGCCGATGTTATTCCCTCCCAGACTGAAAAACGCTATCGGGTGGGAGTAGTTTTAGGTTGTGTGCAGAGACTCTTTTTTTCACCAGTAAATGAAGCAACAGTGCGGGTTTTAACTGCCAATGGTTGTGAAGTGGTTATCCCAAAAACCCAGGGTTGTTGTGCCGCTTTACCCGCACACCAAGGACAGGAAAAACAAGCACAAAGTTTAGCCAGACAAATGATCGATAGTTTTGCAGAAACCGAGGTTGATTATATTATTATCAATGCGGCAGGTTGTGGTCATACTCTCAAGGAATATCATCATATTTTAGCCGATGATCCTGAATATAAAGATAAGGCTAAGGAGTTTGTGGCTAAAGTCCGCGATGCTCAAGAATTTTTAGCAACAGTGGGATTAACTGCTGATTTATCGCCGATTACCGAGACAGAATTAACCCTAGTTTATCAAGATGCCTGTCATCTTTTACACGGACAAAAAATCTCCGTGCAACCACGGCAATTATTGCAAAAAATCCCCAATATTAACTTAAAAGAACCTATCGATGCCGCCCTGTGTTGTGGTAGTGCCGGAGTTTATAATATGCTACAGCCAGATACTGCCGATGAATTAGGTCAGCAGAAAGTACGCAATTTATTAAATACTGGGGCTGCGGTGATTGCTTCTCCTAATCCGGGTTGTTCCCTACAAATTAAAAAACATCTACAATTACAGGGAAAAGATACACCCGTTATTCATCCTATCGAATTATTAGATTATGCGATTCGCGGGCTGAAAATTTCCTAAAATAGAAAAGGGGTTTCTTCAAGAAACCCCTTTTCTATTAGATTAGATATAAGTAGCCCAAGATTTGGCCCAGGCGAGAATTTCCTGAACTCGATCGAGGGTTGAAGATTCACAGTAGAGACGCAAAACCGGTTCTGTGCCACTAAAGCGAATTAACAACCAACTGCCATCTTCTAAACGGAACTTATAACCGTCCATAGTATTACAATCAGTCACTTGTTTACCGGCAATTTCCCTTAAGGGTTCCTTATCCAAAGCAGTAATTAACTGATTGCGAGCTTCCATATTAGCTAGGGGTAAATCAATACGATCATACTCAGAATGAAAACCAGTTTTATCCTGTAATTGCGCGTAAAGATCGCTTAAATCTTGGCCCGATTCTACCACTGCTTCCAAAACGTATAAAGCTGATAATAAAGCATCCCGTTCGGGAATGTGAGTACCATAACCGACACCTCCCGACTCTTCCCCACCAATTAACACAGGAGTGGTCAACATTCGATCGGCGATATACTTATAACCGATCGGGGTTTCAAAGACCGATAAACCGTATAAACTGGCTAATTTGGGGATTAAATCGGAACCGCTCACCGTTTTCACAATTTCCCCTCTCATTCCCTTTTTGCCGGCTAAATGCTCGATTAAAATCGGGATGAGATTTTGGGTGCTTAAAAAATTCCCCTGACCATCGATCGCCGCCACTCGATCGCTATCGCCATCGAAGACCAAACCTACTCGCAAAGGGGCTAAATTTGCGCTGTGAGCCAGTTTATCGATGATTTCCCTCAAATTTCTCGGTAAAGGTTCCGGAGAGCCGCCACCGAACAAAGGATCGCGATTGCCGCGTAATTCCGTGATCCCCACCCCCAAAAGACGCTCTAAACCGGTAGCCGCCGCACCGTGCATGACATCGGAATAAACTTTTAGTTGTCCCGATTTGATCGCGTTGGCAATAGCGGCAATATTAACTTTTTGGCGTAAACCCTGACAATAACTTGACCAAGGCTCAAAAGTGCTTAATTTACCTGCATTGTCCTTAAATTGCGGCGGATTAGACAATAAAGCTTCAATTTGTTGGGTAATTTCCGGCGAGACAGAACCACCAAAATAACCTTTAACCTTCAAACCGAGATATTTAGCCGGGTTATGACTGGCGGTTAACACGATCGCACCGAGAGCATTTTCCGCTCGAGCTGCCCAACTAAAAGCGGGAGTCGGAGCGTAGGATTGGGAGAGAAGCACATCAAAACCAGCTTTTTGAAGCGATTCCGCCGCAGTTTGAGCAAAATCTTCCGCCATAAACCGCCGATCATAGCCGACGATCATCGTCCGCGAACCTGTGATCTGACCATAATTATCCGCTAAAACCTGAGCCGCCAAGGGAGCGAGCAGAGCGACTCGATCGAAAGTAAAATCGGCGGCGATAATCCCGCGCCAGCCATCGGTTCCAAATTTAATCGGGTTCACGGTGGTCATGATTTACCCCTAAATATCCATTTTCCCAATACTGTAACCCGCTCCGTACCCCTTGGCGATAGGCAATGGGGGGATAGGGGAAATGGGGAAATGGGGAGATGGGGAGATGGGGAAATGGGGAATTTCAGCTAAAACCCTAAAACCCCAAAACCCCAACACCCTAACACCCTAAAAACCCAATACCTTTTCAGGTTTCTCGATCATCGGTTTTTGCCGCCGAATCGAGCGCGCCGACTTCACTGGCTAATAATTTTTCCATTAACATTTGTAACTTCATCCGTTCTATATAGGGCCATCCCCCGGTTTCCTCGATATCCCGGAGTAATCCGTATAAGTCCTTACGGGTATTGGGTAAAGATGGCTCGAACATCTGCTCGCGAATTTGCCGATGTAAATTTTCTAAAGTTCGCAGCAACATTAACAAACCGTTACAATCTCCCTGCTGTTCTTCGGCGATCGCTGTCACCGTCGTTACAAGGGAATCTAGTTGGCTATCTAATTGGCTATTATCTCCCGGCAATCGGCTATTCATCGAAATTTCTGCCCCTGAAAACAGTCACACCAATCATATCAGTCATCAGTTATGAGTTACTTAGAGCCTCCTGACTTGAAAGAGGGTGTGGGGTGTGGGGTGTGGGGAAGTGGGGAAGTGGGGAAGTGGGGTGTAGGGTGTGGGGTGTGGGGTGTGGGGAAGGAAACCTCTTTCATCTGTGGTGGTGAAAATTTTTTCATCGGGACTGACTCCTAAGCTAAGACGTATTTAAACTGCTTATTCTTCGATTAGCCGAATCTCCTCCAATCTCTTTACTGTTGCCTCTTGCCGGCTGCCTCCCGTCTCCTGACTCCTATCTCCTGACTCCTATCTCCTGACTCCTATCCCCTGCCTGCCGTCCCCTGTCTCCCATCTTCTCAATGGTCACTGATCTTTGATAAACTGAGTTTCGGTGAATTGGCGCAACCGATTCGATAATTCATCAGGCTATGGATCAAGGGTAGTAATTGTAAAGATTGACAAAGAGAGGTTGACATAGATGAGATTTCGTGCCTTGTTAGTTGCCTTTTTAGCCTTGTGCTTAGGGGTGTTGACAGCTTGTAGCGACGCGCCTAGTGCCGTCCTGAATAGAAACGAGCTAACCTATGATGAAATTTTAAACACTGGATTAGCTAACAAATGTCCGCAGATTTCCGAGTTTACCCGGGGTACTCTCCCCTTAGAAAGCGGCGAAAGTTATGTGGTGACAGATTTATGTTTGGAACCCCAAGAATATTTTGTCAAGGGTGAACCCATTAATAAGCGGGAAGCAGCCACCTTTATCCCGGGTAAACTCCTAACCAGAGATACCACCAGTTTAGAACAGATGACAGCGACCTTAACCGTAGGTGAAGACGGTGTTTTAACCCTCAAGGAAGAAGACGGTATTGATTTCCAACCCATTACCGTACAATTACCCGGAGGTGAAAGAGTTCCCCTCTTCTTTACCATTAAAGGTTTCACCGGCAAAACCGAAGCTGGATTTAGCTCTATCAACAGTTCCACGGATTTTGAAGGCGAATTTAAAGTTCCCTCCTATCGTGGCGCTGGTTTCTTAGATCCCAAAGGTCGGGGTGTGGTGACGGGTTATGATAATGCTGTCGCTTTACCCGCTAGTGCTGATAGTCAAGATTTCCAGCGTGCTAACGTCAAAGCGACGGAACTGGGTAAAGGTACTATGTCTTTACAGGTGACTAAAGTTGATGCTTCTACTGGCGAGTTTGCTGGTGTTTTTGAAAGTGAACAGCCTTCCGACACCGATTTAGGGGCAAAAGATGCTGAAGAAGTGAAAATTCGCGGCATTTTCTACGGTCGTCTCGAAGCTCGTGCCTAATTAATAAATTCAGAATTTCTGGAAATTAAGGCGAATTTCTCCCTAGAGAAGTTCGCTTTTTTTCGGCTCTCTTGGGTTAAAATAAAGGTTGACCTCGCCAGGGAGGAAGAGTTGCTCATGCCCAAGAAGACGAACAAGAAAACGGAAGCCAAAAGTTACAACCATGGCGAGGAACATCCCCAGCGCCCCGATATTGGCACGGAACCCCACTTCAAGAAGAAAAAACCCCCTGTCACCTATTGTTATGATTCCTCCTTGTCCCCGGAGTTAAACTGGGATGAAAACCCCGCACGAGAAGAAGCTGAGGCCTTAATTGAGCAAATTCTCGCAGCCGAAGATTTAGAAACCGCCAAAATAGCAGCGCGTAAACTCAAGGCAATCGGTGAACCGTTTTTAAATTGGACAGGAAAGGCCGAAAGATTATCTTTTGAAGTGCCGACTTTACCCCTGTTTGTCCATATCACGAGGCTAGACTAGCTAAACTAACAGTTAGATTTGCCAGTTTTGAAATACAAGTACCTAAGCATCACTCGAAAGCGAAGCCTAGTCAATCTCTCAAATTACAGGTAATTTTAGCTGAAGAAGAAAATCCTCATACCGGGGTTAATCCTATCAGTTGGCTCCTCTTAACTAGCCTAGACATTAGTAGCTTTGAATCGGCGATAACCTGTGTGCGCTGGTACAGTTATCTCTGGTTAATAGAACGCTATCATTTTGTTTTAAAAAGTGGTTGTGGATTAGAAAAACTGCAATTAGAAACGGGTCGGAGAATTGAGATGGCCTTAGCTACCTATTCAATTGTAGCCTGGAGATTACTCTGGTTAACCTATCAAGCACGCTTACACGGAGAGGAGAGTTGTGAAAGTTTTTTGGAAGAACATGAATGGCAATCTTTGTGTGCCACTATTCATAAAAAGGGTCCGCCACCTGAAAAGCCGCCCTCCTTGGCCAGAAGCGGTCAGAATGATTGCTTCTCTTGGGGGTTTTTTAGGTAGAAAAGGCGACGGTGAACCCGGTGTTAAAACTATTTGGT
>NZ_JADBVE010000122.1:0-5697 GCF_020245285.1 Microcystis sp. M31BS1 | reverse complement strand
TATGCTTCCCCCATTCTCTACATAATCGATTACTTTTTTTCTCAAGTCTAGGCTATAAGACATTTTTCTGTATGGGTTGCTCGTTTCCCTTTATTTTACCTTATTTTTCCCTCGTCTCACACTTATTTGAAATGACTATATTTAAGATCGTGGTTTCGGCCGATGATCGCTACGGACCAATTTTTAATCAGGGTTCGGCGGGAGTGATTCTTGAGGCATTACTACACAATGATTATCCCTTGGGCAGTAAGATACCAATTACTTTTATCGGTTATAGTGGCGGCGCTCAGGTTTCCTTGGGTGCAATTATCTATCTCAAAAAATTCTTGAAAGTACCCATCGAAATGATTTCTCTAGGGGGGGTTTTTAGCGGCAATGTCGGTTTTTTGCAGTTGGATCGGTTCTATCATTTAGTCGGTGAACGGGATACGGTAGAACCGATCGGTCGGACGATTTTTCCCGAACGCTGGCCGATCGCTTGGCTTTCCTACTGGAATCAAGCTCGTCGTCTCGGCATTATCAAGATTATCTCCCTGGGACCTACCCATCATAACGGGGTTATGGGTTATATGGACGGTGAAAGAACCCTGGCCGATGGTCGCACCTGTCGCCAGCAAACCGTGGACACTGTGGCTAAATTAATCTCTTTTCCTTAAGAAAAATTGAGATTGACTGATCATGGCTATTTACCACTGGTTTGGGGCTATCCTCGCCAATTCCAGCCCAATACCTGTTCCCTCTTCTCAAATCGGCTCGATTTTTTTTCTCAAAACCCTTGACAAATGGCGAGACTTGCTTTAGACTTTATGTATAATGGGAATCCGTGCGCCCATATATATAGGGTTTTTGAGGGAAGATAAGAGAGAAAAAAATAGACTCAAAAATCGGGTTGGGTAGGAATAGGGATAAAGGTATGAAGACGGAAAATTTCACATAATATCGTAGGGATAATTCATGAATTATCCCTACTGTAAATTATCCCTACGGAATTATCCCCACGGAATTATCCCTACGGAATTATCCCTACGGAATTATCCCCACGGAATTATCCCTACGCTCTGAATTGTTGTTACGGTGATTATAAAATCGGCCCGATTTTTTTTCTGAAAACCCTTGACAAATGGCGAGACTTGCTTTAGAATTTTTATATAATGGGAATCCCTGCGCCCATATATATAGGGTTTTTGAGCCAAGATAAGAGAGAAAAAAATAGCCTCCAAAACTGGGTTGAGTAGGAATAGGGATAAAGGTATGAAGACGGAAAATTTCACATAATATCGTAGGGATAATTCATGAATTATCCCTACTGTAAATTATCCCTACGGAATTATCCCTACGGAATTATCCCTACGATCTGAATTGTTGTTACGGTGATTATAAAATCGGCTCGATTTTTTTCTCAAAACCCTTGACAAATGGCGAGACTTGCTTTAGACTTTATGTATAATCGGAATCCGTGCGCCCATATATATAGGGTTTTTGAGGGAAGATAAGAGAGAAAAAAATAGACTCAAAAATCGGGATGGGTAGGAATAAGGATATAAG
The DNA here is from genome assembly GCF_020245285.1 of Microcystis sp. M31BS1. Lineage (NCBI taxonomy): Bacteria > Bacillati > Cyanobacteriota > Cyanophyceae > Chroococcales > Microcystaceae > Microcystis > Microcystis sp. M31BS1. Next base: position 4,152 of record NZ_JADBVE010000122.1, on the reverse strand, counting down.
GTATGAAGACTGAAATTTTCTCTCCCCGACAAGCATTAAACAAAGCATTTCTGAGAGTCAAACCGAATCGTAGTCAGGTGGAGAAGTTTCAAACCCACCTAGAACAACTCTTGGGGAGTATAAACGAGACAGAATCGGAGGAGTTCCACAAAAACCTGCTTGCAGACTTTCTCAAACACAGCTACTATAGTCCCCAACATTTCATCAACACCAAGGGAAGGAATGATTTAGTCATCCATAATGGGAAAGAGTCGCGGGATTCCGTGGGGGTGATACTGGAAGTCAAGAAACCCAGCAATAAAAGCGAGATGCTGCGGAGAGACAAACTCAACTGTAAAGCATTACAGGAATTACTCCTCTACTTCCTACGGGAAAGAATAACCGAGAAAAACCTAGAGATAAAACACCTGATTGCTACCAATATATATGAGTGGTTTATCTTCGATGGGAATATCTTCGAGAGACTATTCGCACAAAATCAGGAACTTGTCAGACAGTTTAATGACTTTGAGACGGGGAGACTAACGGGAAAAACCACCGACTTCTTCTACAAACAGATAGGGGAACCTTTCCTTAACTCCAGACTCGATTCCCTGACATACACCCATTTTGACTTGCGGGAATACTCCCAAACCATCCGGGAGGACGAACATAACCTCATCAGTCTCTATAAAATCTTTTCTCCCGAACACCTCTTAAAACTCCCCTTTGCGAACGATAGCAACAGTCTCGACAAAAACTTTTATAGTGAACTGCTGCATATCATCGGATTGACAGAGATAAAAGAGGGAGGAAAAAAACTCATCCAACGTCTGCAACCGGCAGCGCGTCAACCCGGTTCGCTGCTAGAGAACGCTATCAGTCAAGTGGAGAGTTTAGATAAAATCTCTCGTTTACCCAATCCCGAAGAATTTGGGGAGACGGAAGAGGAGAGACTATTGAATATCGGTTTAGAGTTGGGGATAACCTGGATAAATAGAATCCTCTTCCTCAAACTATTAGAAGCGCAGATAATTAGGTATCATCGGGGGGATAAATCCCTAGGGTTTCTCAATTTAAGCAAAATTGCCGACTATGACGACTTAAATCGCTTATTTTTCAGCGTTTTAGCCAAAAAACAGTCAGAAAGAAGCAAAGACATCCAGAATATCTATACTCAGGTTCCCTATCTCAACAGTTCCCTATTTGAACCGACGGAATTAGAACAATCAACCATAGTTATCAGTAACCTGCGTTCGGAGAATTTAGAGATTTTTGCGGGAACAGTCTTAAAGGATAGTCAGGGGAAAAAGCGAACAGGAGAAATCAACGCTTTAGCATACCTATTCGAGTTTCTCAATGCCTACGATTTTAGCAGCGAAGGTGGGGAAGCGATACAGGAGGATAACAAGACTCTTATCAATGCGTCGGTGTTGGGATTAATCTTTGAGAAAATCAACGGATATAAGGATGGTTCCTTTTTCACCCCCGGTTTCATCACTATGTATATGTGTCGGGAAACGATTCGACGCGCAGTGATAGAGAAATTTAACCAGAGTCAGGGATGGAATTGTCAGACAATCGAGGATGTGTATAACCGCATCAAAGATAAAACGGCAGCCAATGCTATTATCAATAGTCTCAAAATTTGTGATCCTGCGGTGGGTTCGGGACATTTTCTTGTTTCTGCTTTGAACGAGATAATCGCGATTAAGAGTGAGTTACAGATTTTGGTGGATAAAGAGGGGAAAACTCTCAGGGATTATCGGGTTGAGGTGGTGAACGATGAGTTAATCGTCACCGATGATGACGGTAATCTGTTTGAGTATAATCCCCGCAACCGAGAAAGTCAGCGCGTACAGGAGACTTTATTTCAGGAAAAACAGCGTCTGATTGAGGGGTGTCTCTTTGGAGTTGATATCAATCCCAACTCGGTGAAAATCTGTCGGTTGCGTTTATGGATTGAGTTACTCAAGAATGCTTACTACAAAGCAGATAACGAGTTAGAGACGCTACCGAATATCGATATTAATATCAAGGTTGGCAATTCTCTGATTAGTCGCTTTGGGTTATCCAATGATTTACAAGTCTTTTCCCGCAAAAGTCGTTTAAGTATCGAGAGTTATAAGGATGCGGTGAGAGTCTATCGCAATGCGGAGGATAAATCGCAAAAGCGCGAGATGGAGAGATTGATAAGTGAGATTAAGAGTAGTTTTCGTCAGACTTTACAGGGAGATAATCCTCTGAAAAAGCGCTTGCGGGGTTTGGAAACGGATTTATATAGTCTAGAGAATCAAATTTTGTTATTTGAGGAGTCACCGAAGGAAAAGAAAGCGCGGGAAAGGAAGATTAGTCAGTTAAGGAATGAGATTGATAAGTTACGTCCGCAACTGGAGGAGATTGAAAGCGGTAAGATTTATCATAATGCTTTTGAATGGCGCTTCGAGTTCCCCGAAGTTCTAGACGATAAGGGTGATTTTATCGGTTTTGATGTGGTAATTGGCAATCCTCCTTATATTCAATTATCTAAAATAGACTCAACAACAGTTAAATACAAGAATTATTTACTAATGCGTTATGAAACATCTGGCGGCAGATTAAATACATTTATTTTTTTCACTCATTTATCATTTCAAATACTAAAACAAAACGGAATTTTAAGTTATATCATTCCAAACACTATATTAACTCAAGAATATTATGTATTTACACGTCAATTCTTACTCAATAAAGTAACGCTATCAGAGGTTATCAATTTTCTGAATTTACCGTTTGAAGACGCAGTAGTAGAAACAGTGATTATTCAATATTTGAAATCACAAAATTTAGATTATGCTGTGAATTATGGTGAGCTTGCTGAAAGTGGATTTAATTTCAAATTTAATATAAGTTCATCCGAAATAAGAAGCAATATCGGCTATTCATTTTTAGTTCAGCGTAATTCTATTTTGCTTAAAGTTTTTGAATCTAAAAATTGTCCGCTTGACGAAATTTGTAATATTAATCAAGCAATAGCCTTGAAGGGAGATAAATCACTATCTTTAAAAACACAAAACCCTGAAGGGAAATATAAAAAACTTCTTGATGGAAGAAATATAAATAAATACTCAATTAGCTGGGATGGTTTTTATTTAGATTATGATATTACCAAGATTCATAGTTGTAAACGCAGAGACATTTTTGAAACAAAAGAAAAACTTTTATTTAGAAGAGTTTCGAGAACGTTAATTTTTACCTACGACAATTCTCAATATTATGCTCTTAATACATTGGTAGTTGTAAATCTAAAAAAAGGGATTAACTTTGATATAAAGTTTCTTCTTGGAATAATGAATTCTTCATTAATGAATTATATTTATAACAACAAATTTAAATCAACTAAAACAGTTTTCTCTGAAATTCAAACTCGTTCTATTTCACAGCTTCCAATACCCAAAATTAGTCAAGAACAACAGCAACCTATAATTGTACTTGTAGATCAAATTCTCACGGCTAAAAAATCTAATCCCAAAGCTGACACCAGCGAGTTAGAAAAAGAGATTGACAAAATAGTGTATGAATTGTATGGATTAAGCGAGGAGGAAATCAGGATAATAGAGGGAGAAATCAAATAAATATAAATGTAGGGTGTGTTAGCGAAGCGTAACGCACCCAAAAGCATCCCAAAGGACTGACAAAAATTTGATCCCCCTAAGTCCCCCTTTTTAAGGGGGATTTAAATTTGATACATTCGTTCTTATGAACTCCCAATCGAACTTTAAAACCCATCTCCCCGCTTCCCCTATACCTTCCTCTTACCTATTGCAAGAGTGCCTTATCTCAACAAGTAATTTAAATTCAGTACAGCTTACACCCAAAAGAATCTCAACCAAAATGCTTGACAAAAGCCAAGACTTGACTTATACTTTTTATATAATGGGAATCCGTGCCTAAATATATATAGGGGTTCTCAAAGAAATTAACGAGCGAAAGAAATAGGGACGAAAAGGAAAGCTTTGCCGCAAGGATTAAAGCTGGTTTGGTTAGACTAACTTTATCGAAAATTTGGGTTAAAACCCCGTCGTTTTACGACGGCTTTTCCTGATTTTTGATGTAGCACTTAAGAACTTCCAGTGGCGCACCTCTCAGTTATCAGTTATCAGTTATCAGTTATCAGTGGGTAAGTTATCAGTT
>NZ_JADBVE010000121.1:0-17948 GCF_020245285.1 Microcystis sp. M31BS1 | reverse complement strand
TCAGACTCCCAACGTCTTAATGTCGATACGCTTACACCTTTTAATTTAGCCGCTTCTGATATGGTCAACTTACTCATAGAACGATTATAGCATAAGTCATGAGTAATTTTGAATAGTATTAGTTAGGTTTTTGGTTTCTGTATTTAACCCTGCTGTCAAGGCTTGTCAAGTTCTAGAAAAATTTTCTTTTCGGGCCGGGTAGCGGTTTTCCTCCATGGCAGAAAAATAAACTTCCCCTAGGCCCTGTGTGGGAAGCTTGAGGAAAGCTGGGCTAGGGGAAATAATTTATTCCTTTGCTGGATTAACTTTAGCATATAACTCTCATTTGTCAGGACTATAACAGCCAGATGTCAATTCTGTGACAAATGCGAGTTTTCAGTTTACTGATTGCTGGTGACTGATTACTGGTTACTGTCGTCCACTTATTTTCTGAGAATTCTAGAGGTACTTGTAAAGATTTGTTACAAGGAGACGGGGAGAAATCTGCGGACAGGGAGACAAGAAAGGATTATCGACGGGGATCAAGGATTTCAGTAGGAAATTGGATTGGGGATCAAGGGAAACCGATTGTAAAGTTTTCGATACATCTCGCCGATTCTTGTAATAGTTCGATACATATAACATAGATAATCAGCGATGATTGTAAATTTATATTGCGAATAGCTCATCTTCTTCGGTGTTTTCCCTATACTGGTTCTCATCAACTTTGAGCCGACGTGCAGAAAAGTTAGACCACCAAGTTTGTAAGAGGTCAGGAAGATGCAATTAACCGCAAGAAATAACTGGGGCCACGTTTCTTTAGCAATGCTAAAAAGCTTTCTTCTCTGGAGTTTCGTCCTCACTGTCTGTTTATTAGTAGTGGGATTTCCTTTAGTAGTATTAATGATGACAGTGGGGGCATTGTCGGCGATTATCTTACAGTCGGTTTTACCGGTTAGTTCCGTGCTTTTAGTGGCGGGAATGATTATTGGTATTAACATTTTGGCTATCCTAATTAGTGCCGCTTTGTTAGCAGCAAAAGGTGTTCATCCCCATGAAGTTAGCTGGTTGCACTGGTTACACGGTGAGGCAAAAACTTCTCATCAAGCTGTTTATGCTTCTTGTCCCCTAACTTGCGGGATGATTCATTAAATCTGATTTTCTTACAGTGGAATTACTTACCTTTTTTCTATTTAGATTTATTTAAGTTTTCAACTGCTTTATCGGTTGACTATACAGATTCCAAGCTAGTGGAACCCGGTTTTACCGGGTTTTTTCATTGCTATTTAGCTAAAGCAGTTATCTGAATGGTGAGGTACGAAGTTTTCGTTTTGGGGGGTAGGTCTTCGCTCAAATTAGGTTAAACTTCATCTATTATGAGAAAGGCTGTGACTGAATATTAGGAAGATAGGGAGATGAGTAGGTGGGCGGAATTAAATATAAGATGAACGTAGGTTGGGTTGAAGCATGAAACCCAACGCTCGATTATGTTACGCTACCGCTAACCCATCCTACAAATAATTGTACTAGGAAATTTATTTTGCAAGACTACTTAAACAGTAATCAGTTAACTGAAAACTCACATCTGATCACTGATCACTGATAACTGATCACTGATAACCGGTATAATGGGCGAGAAAACCGGAAAAAATCGATGTCTAGCCTTCCAGAAACCGAAAATCCCAGTTACAAGGCCATCTTAGCGGCATTAAACCATTTAATCAGCGTTGTTGCCCGTTTACGAGACCCAGAAAGCGGCTGTCCTTGGGATTTAGCCCAAACCCCGGCAACCCTAATTCCCTACGTTATCGAGGAAGCTTATGAGGTGGTAGCGGCGATTAAAAGCGGTGATAAAACTGCCATTGCTGAGGAATTAGGCGATTTACTGCTACAGGTGGTTTTACAAGCCCAAATTGCCAGTGATGAGGGTAATTTTAGCCTAGAAGAAGTGGCTAGAGGCATCACTGATAAATTAATTCGTCGTCATCCCCACGTTTTCGGGGATCTATCCCTAGAAAATCCCGAACAGGTGCGTCAAAATTGGGAGAAAATCAAAGCTGAGGAAAAAAATGACCCGACTATTAGTGGCAAATTAACCCGTTATGCCCAAACTTTACCACCCTTGATCGGGGCGATGAAAATTTCTCGGCAAGCGGCGCGAGTCGGTTTTGAGTGGGAAAATATCGCGGGAGTCTGGGAAAAATTTGGCGAAGAGTTGGCAGAATGGCAAGAGTCCCTAGAATCGGGCGATAAAGAGCATCAACAGGCCGAATTAGGCGATTTACTCTTTACTATTGTCAATCTTGCTCGCTGGTATGATTTAGATCCCAGTATCGCTTTACAAGAGACTAATCTGCGTTTTATTCAACGTTTTTCCCTAGTGGAATCTGTGGCAGAAAAGCCTCTCCATGACTATACACTAGAGGAATTAACAGTTTTCTGGCAGCAAGCGAAAGCTAAGTTACATCAACCATCATCTGGGCAATAATGCAAGAGCAAGAAATTAATAAGGACAAATCCAAGAGTTTTTGGGCTTCTATTCGAGAAAATCTGCAAATTATCACTATAGCTTTAGTTTTAGCCTTACTGATCCGCACTTTTGTGGCTGAACCTCGTTTTATCCCCTCTGATTCTATGTTACCCACTTTAGAACAAGGCGATCGCTTAGTGGTGGAAAAGCTTTCCTACGATTTCCATCCTCCTCGACGGGGGGATATCGTCGTCTTTGAACCGCCGGCACAATTACAATTACAGGGATATCAAAAGGATCAAGCTTTTATTAAAAGAGTGATTGCCACCCCAGGGGATGTGATTGCTGTCAAGGAGGGCAAAATTTATCTGAATAATCAACCCTTGGCAGAGGATTATATTCTAGAATCCCCTCAATATAATTTAATGCCTTTGCTCGTGCCAGAAAATAATTTATTTGTGATGGGAGATAATCGCAATAATAGCAATGACTCCCATATCTGGGGGTTTTTACCGGAAAATAACGTGATTGGTAGGGCGGTTTTTCGCTTTTTTCCTTTTAATCGTTTGGGGATTTTAGGGGGGAATCGCTAACAGGAATTTTTAGTCCTGACGATGTTGAACAATTAAGACGGAACAGGGGGCATGATGGAGAACATAATTACTCACACTACCTAAGAATAACTCTCCTAGACCCGAGCGCCCACGCCGACCGATAACAATTAAATCAATATTCTCCTCTCGCGCCACTTTACAGATAGTTTTGGCGGCATGACCGTAAATTTGCCGGTATTCTCCCTTTACACCCATTTCTGCCGCCTGATTAGCTCTTTTTTGCAACATAGCCGCCCCTTTCTGCTCGAATTCTTCCCATTGTTGCCGCCAAAAATCAAGAGTGAGATCATTACCCTGGGCGGGGTAAATATCGGCTAAATTGGGTGGAATCGGTAAAGGGCTATAATCTTCCTCAGGGGAAAGGACGTGCAGTAGTAGGAGGTTAGCTTCGTACTTACTGGCTAAGGATACAGCCTCCTTAAAAACACTGTCCCCCATCTCCGACAAATCTACTGCTATCAAGATTTTTTGATACATTTTTCAGCCTCTGCAACCATGCCTTATTTAACGGAATCCGACGCTATTAGGAATGCGATCGATCACTTTTGCCATTTTCCCATTCTTTGGTTAGATACGGAAGTGGCCGATTACAATAGCAAGACTCCCCGTTTGTCTCTGATTCAAATTCTGGCTGATTCCACGGACTTAACGGGGGAGCGGGTGACAATTTTGGATGTTCTCGAACGACCGGATATTACTGACTATTTTATCACTAAAATCCTGTTGCTTGACCGGATAGAAAAGGTTTTTCACAATGCTAGTTATGATTGTCAATTTTTGGGCGGTAAGGGCAAAGTTTAAAAAATTACCTGTACCCTAGAGTTAGCTAAAAAGGTTCCCTACTATATTGCTCCTTTACCCAATTATCAACTGAAAACCCTGGCTGAATTAGGTTATACTTAGTATTTATGAGAAAGGCTGTAATAGCTAGAAAAAATTGCTTGCGGGGATAATTTCAATGACTGTAAAGATCGCTTATCTGGGGCCAGTGGGAACCTATTCAGAAACAGCCGCTTTAGCATATGCTAACAGTTTAGCATCCCAGCCTCATCAATTAATACCCTATCCTAGCATTGCCCTGGCCTTGCGATCGGTTGTCCAAAATCAGGCCGATTTAGCAGTGGTCCCGGTGGAAAACTCCACCGAGGGAAGTGTGGTAATGACTCTTGATGCTTTATGGCAATTACCTGGGTTACAGATTCAACAAGAATTAGTTTTACCGATTTCCCATGCACTTCTATCTCCTCGACAATCGCTAACAGAAATTACCACCGTTTATTCCCATCCCCAAGCTTTAGCTCAATGTCAAAAATGGCTAGAAAATAATTTGCCTACCGTGCCGATTATTCCTACTAATTCTACCACAGAAGCGATTCAAATTCTCGATCGAGAGGCCAATTCGGCCGCTATTGCTTCTCCCCGGGCAGCAAAACTGTATCATGTACCAATATTAACACAACCAATTAATGATTATCCCGATAATTGTACCCGTTTTTGGGTAATGGCTTTAACTTCCCATCCCCAAGGGGAGCGAATGTCCCTCGCTTTTCAGGTTTTAGATCAACCTGGTGCTTTAGTCAAACCTTTAGAAGTTTTTGCCAAACGTCAGCTTAATTTATCTCGTATTGAATCGCGACCAACTAAACGATCTTTAGGGGAATACATATTTTTTATCGATCTAGAGATTAATCTGGATCAACAGCATTTAATCGCAGAAACTTTAGAAGAATTAACAAATTATACCGATGCGATCGAGGTTTTTGGTTTTTATCAGGTAGTTAATTTACCCGTAGAAAGTTTAGAGGAATTATAAACTAAGTTGCCCAGAAATTACAGTAGTTAAATAGAGATATTTTAGCTTTTAAGAGAGGGAAGAATCGGCAAAGATGAGTTTTCCTCTGGTGGAGTAAAATCAAGCTTTCTTTCCCCCACCAGAGGAAGAATAATTTCCACAGTTGTTCCTAAACCTTGACCTTGACTAAAGATAGTAATATCTCCCCCCATCATTTTCATAAAATTCTTAGAAATAGCTAATCCTAAACCCGTACCGCTAAATTTTCTAGTTGTGGAACCATCAATCATCACAAAAGGACGGAATAATTTTGATTGCTGCTGGGGGTCGATACCGATTCCTGTATCGATTATAGTGATAATAGCCTGTGGATGTTCTAGGTGAGTTATCAGAGAAATAGTTCCCGTTTCGGTAAATTTAATTGAGTTAGAAATAACATTCAAAATTACCTGTTTAAATTTAGTTGGATCAGCATAGACTACTGGATTTTCTTGACAGAAAAGTAAATTTAATTTTAAGTGCTTACCTTGCAGCGAGGCTGTTTGTAAATTAATAACTTCATTGATAATTTGGTGTAAATATACTGGTTCAGGATTAACGGAAAGTTTGCCCGCTTCTATTTTAGCAATACTGAGAATATCATCAATAATTTCCAAAAGATGTACGGCTGAATTATCCGCTTGTTGCAGATATTCTTTTTCCTCCTCCTCACTATTACAAAATCCATCCATAACGCAACGAATTGAGCCAATAATACCATTGAGAGGGGTGCGTAATTCGTGGGAAGTATTCGCCAAAAATTGGTTTTTTAATTGATTAGCATTTTCCGCTTCTTGCCAACTCTTAACTATTTCCTCTCCCCAAAGACGTAAACGTTCGAGCATTTCCTCTAGGGCCGACGCTAACTGATTAATTTCTCGAATATTAAAGTTTTGTGGTGTAATCTTTTCGGAGGGAATTTTCTGAATATTTAAGGCATAATCTCGCAGTTTTTCTAAAGGTATAGCTAAATCCCTAGCAATGAGTACAATAACTACTAAATAAGCTAATAATAAACCAGAAATTAGATAAAAAATTGCCTCCCAAATTTGTTGTAGAGGAGCCAGAGCTTGGGAGAGGGGACTAATGGCTAAAACTATCCATTTTTGGGATGATTCTCCCGTAACTGGACTGGGAAGGGAGCTATAACCAGCGACTAATTCTTTGCCATCTTTCTCGAAAGAAAATAAATGCAAGAAATTTTGTTTTCCTCGGATAGCATTATTGATAATACTATTTAAGCGTTCAGCATCAGCTTCTTGACTGATATGGCTACCAATGCGATCAAAATAGGGATGAGCGAGAATAATGCCATTTTCAGAAATAACCACGGGATAACCTGACAAAGAACCGGGTAAAACCTTCTCACGGTAAAGTAGAGAAGTTTGCAGAATCAGACTAGATTGTAATTGTCCTTGATTATCGTAGATGGGAACAGCAAAAACTAATTCTAATTGACGATTATTATTGGGAGATTTTCTTAAAAGTTGTCGAGGTAAACTTCTAATTAAAATATTTTCCATATTTCCAGCAAAGCTAGTCCGTTTTTTTGTCCATTTTTCCAGAGGCAAAACTTTGATAGTTTCTGGGTCACAGGCTCGATTTAATAAAGATTTCTTGGTCTTAATATCAATTAACTCCAGACAGTTAATCTGATTAGGAAGCTGGTCGGTGAATTCTTGTAAAAAAGTTTCTTTTTCGGCTAAGGTTCCCTGTTTTAAAACCAGACTCTCACCCGCAGTGATTAGATTGGCCCGCAAAAATTGAATTGATTGCTCAATATTGTCTGCTTTTCTGATGGCACTTTCGGTGAGATTTTGACGGGCCGTTTCCAAAAAAGCCGATCGCGCCTTACGATAGGTGACATAAACTCCCATCAGTAGTACAGGTACACTGACTAGGAGTAAGCGAGAGAGCAGAATACGACGAAAGGAGGATTGACCGATAGACATGGGCGAAAATTGCTTTGATTCTTGCTATCAAACTCCAGACTATACTAGCCTATTCACCAATCAGACTGGGTGATATCCCCGAGCATTTGCCATGAATCGTCCTCACACCACCGTTATTTTAGCCATGAGTGCCGATGGTAAAATTGCCGACGCCTACCAGTCAGCGGCCAGATTTGCCTCTGCTACCGATAAAATGCGTCTAGAACAACATTTATCGCGCATGGATGCCGCTTTATTCGGTGCTAACACCCTGCGCGCTTATCACACCAGTCTTCCTATCCGTCATGGCGATTTTCTCGCATACCGTCAACAACGGGGATTATCTCCGCAGCCGATACAGATCGTTTGTTCTTATTCAGGACAGCTTGATCCCCAGATGAAATTTTTTCAGCAGCCTTTCCCGCGCTGGTTAATCACGGCAGCGGAAAAAGTGGCGGCATGGGAAAATCGGGGTTTATTTGAGCTTGTCTTAGTCTGCGGCGATTGGAAGGCTATTTTTAGTCAATTTACCGCCCTAGGTATCAAAAAACTGGCGATTCTGGGAGGAGGTGAATTAATTGCCTCTCTTTTAGCTGAAGATTTAATCGATGAAATCTACCTAACCATTTGTCCGTTGCTGTTAGGAGGCAATAAAGCGGCAACTCCCCTGGGAGGAACTGGATTTCTGGCAGATTCTGCCAGAAAATTACGACTTTTGAGCGTGGAAACCGTGGAAGCAGAAATTTTCCTACATTATTCCCTTGAACGAGATTCCCACAAATCTCAAAACTAGATTACCTTAAATAAAAAGGTTGACTTATCTTGTCCCATGGTAGAACAGCTTAAACCTCAATATTCTGTCGCTTGGATTGATAAAATGAGTGAGATTCCCCAACAAAAATGGGATGCTCTCGCTCAACCCCTAACTACTCCCTTTCTAGAGTGGGAATGGTTACATAATATCGAAACTTCTGGCAGTGCCACGGGACGCACCGGGTGGCAACCGGCTCATCTCACAGTTTGGCGCGGTGCTGAGTTAATTGCCGCCGCTCCTTTGTATATTAAAAGTCATAGTTACGGTGAATTTGTCTTTGACCACCAATGGGCAGATCTTTCCCATCGTTTGGGGATTAGATACTATCCGAAACTGTTAGGAATGACCCCTTTTACTCCGGCGGTAGGTTATCGTTTTTTAATTGCTCCGGGGGAAAATGAACTGGAGATTACGGCTTTAATGATAGCGGCAATTGATCATTTTTGTGATCAAAATAATCTGTCGGGTTGTCATTTTCTTTTTGTGGATCCCCAATGGCGAATTTTAATGGAAAATTTTGGCTTTACTCCCTGGTTACATCATAGTTATATTTGGAATAACAAAGGGTTTCAAAATTTTGAAGATTATCTGACGGTTTTTAATGCTAATCAACGCCGCAATATTAAACGGGAACGGAAAGCGGTGACTAATGCGGGGTTAATTATTAAAACTCTGGCTGCCGAAGAAATTCCCCATCATTTGTTCCCGTTAATTTATCGGTTTTATAGCAGTACCTGTGATAAATTTTACTGGGGAAGTAAATACCTGACACAGAAATTTTTTGAACAATTATATCCGAATTATCGTCAGCGAGTGGTTTTGATTACTGCCTACCAAAATGAAAAGGATACTAAACCCGTGGGTTTATCTTTTTGTATTCGCAAAGATACTAATCTTTATGGTCGTTACTGGGGCAGTTTTCAGGAGTACGACTGTTTACATTTTGAAGCTTGTTACTATCAACCGATCGATTGGGCAATTAGTCAAGGTATTACCATGTTTGACCCTGGAGCGGGAGGACAACACAAAAAAAGACGGGGGTTTCCCGCTACTGCTAATCATAGTTTGCACCGTTTTTATCATGGCAAAATGAATCAAATTCTCCGCAATTATATCCAAGAAATTAATCAAATGGAACAGGAAGAAATCGAGGCAATCAATCAAGATTTACCCTTTTCTAAGAGAGAAATTGAGTTGAACGAGTAATTTAGATAGGGTTTGTCCCTATTAGTGCAATCAACTATGAATACGAGGTTCTGGGTGCAGATTGGCTAAAATCTCACTTTCGATCGCCGCTAGGGTTTCTAAACGTTGCTCGATCACTGTACGTTCAAAATAATCCGCTGCTAATAGCCAGTAAATACCATAATGACGCGCTTCGGAAGCCATTAAACCGCGATAAAATTGAGCTAATTGAGGATCGGGACAATACTCTCCCAATAAACCCAATCTTTCGTGGGAACGCGCCTCGATTAAAGCTGATATTAACAGCGAATCCAAAAGGCGATCGGGTTCTTGGTGACGAATCTGCGCCTTTAATTTAGCACCATAAGGGGGAGAATTTAAGGGAGCGAGGGGAATTCCCCATTTATCTAACCATTGATTTACCTGTTCAAAATGTTCTAATTCCTCTTGTGCGATCGCTGTTAATTTCCGCACGAGGGAAGCGTAGGAAGGATAACGAAACATGAGATTTAAGGCCACTCCTGCCGCTTTTCGCTCACAATGGGAATGATCGAGCAGAATAATCTCTAAATTATTAATTGCCTGTTCTATCCAATCCTCAGAGGTGGCACTGACTAATAAATTAATCTTTCCCATCGTCGCTGATTCCAATTTGCTGCCTCTTTCACCCTAACCCAAAAAGTCAAATATTTGCCGAAAAAAGCAGACTTTGCCATTCTAAAAGTACAGGAATCGGGATGTTAAGATGACGGGGAGCCTCTAGGGGTAGGGAAAGTTCGATCGCTTCAGTAACGGGTAGCTGCGGTAAGATATCCTGCATCTCGTATTGACCGACGTTAGCTGCTGGTGATTTTTCGGCAAAAGCATCCTTAGCCGCTAAAATTTCGCCTTTAGCTGTCGTTATCGTCAATCTTTCTCCATGGAGAAACTCAATCCCTTCAGGAAATCCCACCAAGCGCAAACTAATTTCTAGGGTTTCCCCATCCTTAATTCGTTTGAACAACACCACCTGCCAAGGACTACCTGTATCATCGCGCAAACTATGACGGGATTGATACAACAGCTGCCCTGGCCCCTCTAGCTGTTGTCGAGTTAGAGCTAGTGCAGACAAGGAAACATCAATCTCAAAGCTGATAAACAGCAAAAAACTCACGAGAACACAAAATAATAATAGAAATCGTTTCATAACTTTATTGACATAATAGATAAAATATGAGATCAACTTTGCACCCTTAGCCAAGCTAAGGCAATTGTATCGCCATATAGTTATACTAGCATACTGTTTAAAAGGGATAGGAGAGTGGGCAGCACCAAAGCTAGGTCGAGGAAGTTTGAGCATTTGTACTAAAATTTCCCATATGCAGTTTAAATGCAGTACAGCTGATCAAAAACTAAGGACACGGCTTCTGTGATAGCCTAGATGATTGGTGAAGCATAAACACGGCCAATCAATCAGATGGATTTTTTACTTGAAGTCGGTACAGAAGAACTACCCGCAGATTTTGTCGATAGCGCGATCGCACAATTGCAGGAAAGAGTTAGCAAGAGTTTAGAGACGGAATCTCTGGATGCGACTGCTATTCAAGTTTACGGAACCCCGCGCCGTTTGGCCGTGTTAATCACAGGATTACCGAAGGAGCAAGAAGCTCGCAGCGAGGAGATAAAAGGACCGCCAGTTAGTGCCGCCTACAAAAATGGCCAAATTACCCCCGCTGGTGAGGGTTTTGCTCGAAAACAGGGAGTTAGCACCGCTGCTTTCTCCATTCGTGCCACAGACAAAGGAGAATTTGTCTATATTGAAAAAACGATTCCGGGTCGTCCAACAGCCGAGATTTTAACTGAATTAATTCCCCAATGGATTACCCGTTTGGAAGGAAGACGTTTTATGCGTTGGGGAGATGGAGATTTAAGATTTCCCCGGCCAATTCGTTGGTTATTAACTTTAGTGGATGGGGAAGTTTTGCCCCTAGAATTAATTAATGGCTCTACCACTTTAACCAGCGATCGCTTAACTTTTGGTCATCGCATTCTACACCCGCAATCCCTAGCCATTAGTCACCCCCAAGCATATTTAACCAGTTTGCGATCAATTTTTGTGGAAGCGGATCCGCAAGTGCGTCAACAGATAATTACTGATCAGATTACCACCCTGGCTAAAAAACTCCAGGGAGTGGCAGAAATTCCCGCCGATTTATTAGCAGAAGTGACTAACTTAGTCGAATATCCCACGGCAATTGTCGGCAAATTTGACGATGAATTTCTGGAATTACCCCCGGAAGTAATTATTACCGTGATGGTGACACATCAGCGTTATTTCCCAGTGAAAACTCCCCAGGGTTTGTCACCCTATTTTATTACTATTTCCAATGGCGATCCCCAGAAATCTGAGATTATCTCCGCGGGAAATGAAAGGGTTATCCGCGCACGGTTAGCTGATGCCAGATTTTTCTATACTGCCGATTGTGATGAACCCTTAGATAGTTTTCTTCCCCAACTGGAAACCGTCACTTTCCAAGAAGAATTGGGAACCATGCGCGATAAAGTCGATCGGATTATGGAAATTGCCCAGATGATTGTCGAACAGTTAAATCTCGATGAACAAAGTCGCAGTGATATAGAGTCCACTGCCATGCTTTGTAAAGCGGATTTAGTTACCCAAATGGTCTATGAATTTCCAGAATTACAGGGAGTAATGGCCGAAAAATATGCTTTAATTAGTGGTGAATCGGCTATAGTTGCCCGGGGCATTTTTGAACATTATCTGCCTCGCAATGCCGGGGATTTACTCCCGGAAACAATCACTGGTCAAGTGGTGGGAATTGCTGATCGCTTGGATACTTTAGTCGGTATTTTTGGACTGGGAATGCTGCCCACTGGTTCCTCAGATCCCTTCGCTCTCCGTCGGGCTGCCAATGCAATAATTAGTATTATCTGGTCAGCCAATTTTAATATCAATCTTTTGGCATTAATTGAGCAGATAGCTAAGGATTTTGTTACCTGTCATCCCGATAAACCCAACCCTGCAAATCTGATTAAAGATTTCTTTTTACAACGTCTGCAAACTCTCTTAATTGATGATTTGAGGATAGATTATGATCTCGTTAATGCAGTTTTAGGGGAAAACGATCCAGAGTATAAGTCTCGCGCTTTAGAAAATTTATTAGATACCCGTGAACGCGCTCGCTTTTTATGCCAAATTCGTCAGGATGGTCAGTTAGCCAACATCTATGAAACCGTCAATCGCTCGACCCGTTTGGCACAAAAAGGAGATTTAGATACAACTACCCTAGAAACCAAGGGAATCATCAATAGGGAGTTATTTGAACAATCCTCCGAACAAGCATTTTATGACGCTTTAATTGCCCTAATTCCCGAAACTATTAGCGCAAGAGAGCAAAGAGATTATCAGCGTCTTGTCACTGCTTTAACGGCAATTTCTCCCCTGGTGGCTGACTTTTTTGATGGCGAAAATAGTGTATTAGTCATGGCAGAAAAAGAATCCGTCCGTCGCAATCGTTTAAATCTGTTGGGTTTACTGCGAAATCACGCCCGAGTCTTAGCAGATTTTGGGGCAATTGTCAAGGGATAATTCAGTTATCAGTTATCAGTTATCAGTTATCAGTTATCAGTTATCAGTTATCAGTTATCAGATTTGAGTTTTGGCTCTTCTAGGTTCTGTGTGATCAGTTTAACTTACCATAGAAGTGATCGATCTTTGTGTCCTTTGTGTCTTTGTGGTTCGTTCCACCCCCTCGCTAGGAAGAATGTATCTTATGAATACATTTTACCCACCAAATCCAAGAGAGCCGAGTTTTCAGTTCACTGATTACTGTTCACTGTTCACTGAAAACACTTCCTAATTCATAATTCATAATTCCCCACTGCTCACTGATTGCTGCTCACTGATAACTGAAATGGCCGATTCCGAACTACAGCAACAAGTCCAAAGATTACATCGACTGACGGTATGGGGTCGTTGGTTATTCGTGTTGGGTTGTTGGTTAGGGATTGGTTCGGTTAGTTTATGGGTTTTACGGGATGATATAGCCTTAATGCGGCAATATTTTACTTGGACAGCCGTAAGATATGCTTTAGCTTTCAATTACTGGTCTTCTATCGGTCTAGCCTTTTGTTTTGCCATGACAGGAGCAGTATTAGTCTGGCAAAGTCGCAATATTATTTTAGGACTTTCCCCCAGAGAAAAACTGCGCTTAGAGCAACGGGTGCAGAAAATTCGGGCCGAAGGGTCGCGTCATCCCCTCTGGCGCTGGATACTAAAAAGCAGGGAAAAAGACTTACAATGATAAGGCTTTGCTGAAAGCTGACGGCTAGAACCCACACTAGATATAATTCTTTACTCAACAACTATTGACTTTTGAATCCACTTATGACCGTGACTCCCCAAGCTCCTCCGAAAACTCGCCGCGTGGTTTTTCCCTTCACCGCTATTGTCGGCCAGGAAGAAATGAAATTATCCCTAATGCTCAACGTCATCGACCCCAAAATTGGCGGGGTGATGATTATGGGGGATCGAGGTACGGGAAAATCGACCACAATTAGGGCTTTAGCTGACCTTTTACCAGAAATTGACGTAGTTGCTAACGATCCCTTTAATTCTGACCCCAATGATACCGATTTAATGAGCGATGAGGTGCGGCAAAAGGTGGATGAATCCATTCCCTTGACCATTGCCAAGAAAAAAGTGACGATGGTAGATCTGCCCCTCGGTGCGACGGAGGATCGGGTCTGTGGCACGATTGACATCGAAAAGGCCCTGTCAGAAGGGGTAAAAGCTTTTGAACCTGGTTTGCTGGCCAAAGCTAACCGCGGCATTCTCTATGTGGATGAAGTCAATTTACTTGACGATCACCTCGTCGATGTGCTATTGGATTCGGCCGCTAGTGGTTGGAATACGGTGGAACGGGAAGGAATTTCCATCCGTCACCCGGCCCGGTTTGTTTTGGTGGGATCGGGCAACCCAGAAGAGGGAGAATTGCGCCCACAACTGCTCGATCGCTTTGGAATGCACGCCGAGATTCACACCGTCAAAGAACCACCTCTACGGGTCAAAATCGTGGAACAGCGTGCGGAATTTGATGGCAATCCCCTCTCGTTTTTAGAGAAATATAACTTAGAACAGGAAGAACTGCAAAGAAAGCTCGTGGAGGCCCAAAATCTTTTGCCTTCTGTGGAGCTTGATTATGATCTGCGGGTGAAAATTTCCGAGGTTTGTTCCGAGTTGGACGTGGATGGATTGCGCGGCGATATCGTTACCAATCGCGCCGCTAAAGCTCTGGCCGCTTTGGAAGGACGGACAACTGTGACGGTAGATGATATCCGTCGGGTAATTGTTCTCTGTTTACGTCATCGTTTGCGGAAAGATCCCTTAGAATCGATCGATTCTGGTTATAAAGTCTTGAAAGCTTTTAATCGCGTCTTTGGATTAGAGGAAAATTCCTAAACCTAATTCCCCCTCTCTGCGAAGAGAGGGTTTTTGACTGGATTGAGAGATGAAGGCCAAAAAGGGCTAGATGTGGCCGAATAAGCTAGAATTTTATCGATCGCTGTTATTCTCTGGGGGAATGTCGATGTGGGTTGAAAGTATAACACTCGAAAACATTAAATGCTTCCAGAATCAAGAGATTAAATTTATTATTCGTAATCCCGATAATAAACGTCGTCAGGATGCTAAACCTTATCATTGGATCACTTTATTAGGAGAAAATGGAGTAGGAAAAAGCACGATTTTACAGGCTTTAGCTTTACTGCTCGCAGGACCAGAAGCAGCCAAAGAATTATTACCACGTCCGACTGGTTGGATATGTAATCCTAAAACACCGGGTAAATTAACCGCAGTGCTTCATCAAGAAGATGGGGATGCGGGAAAATTTGGTACGGATAAAACTCGAAAAACTTTTGCTTATTCCTATTTTGTTACAGGCAAGGAAAGGTTAGAGTTAGGAGGCAGTAAGGACAAACAAACCTATACAGAACCGGCATTAATCGAAGAAAATAGCAAAATTTTGAGTTGGTTGCGAGCCAATGCTTTTGCCTCCGATAATCATGGTTGGTTTGCCGTCGGTTATGGAGCTTTCCGTCGTTTGACACGAGTGAGTCAAGTGATTATTCCTAGTCTTGAACCCCCGCAACGCTCTAGCAACTTTTTCAGCCAATTTAATGAGGATACATCTTTAAGTTCTTTTGAGAGATGGATGGTGTATTTAGATTATCGAATAGCCAAAAATCCTGAAGATAGTCAAGCCAAACAAATGAAAAAAATCGGCGAAGAAGCAATTACTAAACTGTTACCTGGTAATGTAGAAATTGCTGAAGTAACTGCCGATGGCTTGATTCAGTTTCTAGTTAACGGTCAA
This sequence comes from Microcystis sp. M31BS1, assembly GCF_020245285.1. Classification (NCBI taxonomy): domain Bacteria; kingdom Bacillati; phylum Cyanobacteriota; class Cyanophyceae; order Chroococcales; family Microcystaceae; genus Microcystis; species Microcystis sp. M31BS1. The sequence goes on along the minus strand of NZ_JADBVE010000121.1, from coordinate 2,750 downwards.
AAAGTTCCAACCATTAGTTTATCCGATGGTTTTCGGAGTATGATTGCTTTAGCTGGGGATTTAATTTGGCGATTATTACAATCCTTCCCCAATCTAGATAACCCCACAGAGGCTTCTGGAGTCGTCTTAATCGATGAGTTAGATATTCATTTACATCCTTCTTGGCAAAGGGAAATTGCTGGATGGTTACAGGAAGTTTTTCCCAAGCTTCAATTCTTTGTCGCTACTCATAGTCCTTTAATCGCTGCCGGTGCGGGGGAAAAGTCTTTAACCCTACGAATCGATCTGGTAGAGGGTGAATTAGAGATTGTAGAAATTCCTTATTTAGAATTAGCGGCTAATGTTGATCGTACTTTAACAAGTGCTGCTTTTGGTTTGAAATCAACCTATCCCACTGATACAGAAAATAAAATTAAGCGTTACCACCAACTAAATCGTAAAAATAAAAATCTGGCAGCAGAAGAAAAGGAAGAATATGAACAACTGTCATTATTTGTTCGAGAAGTTAAACCCTTTAGCGAAATTAGTCAACCTAATAGTTTAGAATCCCGAATTGATGCCTTACTAGAGGAGCGTTTATCTTGATTCCTGTCACCAGAATATCAGAGCCACCCGTATTAGCTAAAAATGCCGCTCGTTGGCTAGAGGCTTTAGAATCAATAAAATCAAACAACAAGGCAACTAAAGCTGACATTAACAAAGCACAAAATAAATACAGTCATCCGCAAGTTAAAGAAGCATTAGTTAAAATGTTTAATGGGAAATGCGCTTACTGTGAAAGTAAGATTACAGTGGTAACTTACGGAGCGATCGAACATTTTTATCCAAAAAGCCAGTATCCTAATCTGACTTTTACTTGGGAGAATTTACTGCTTTCTTGTGATAAATGTAATGATGTTAATCACAAAGGCACAAATTTTCCTCTCGATGATATCACAGGAAATCCTCTGTTAATAGACCCCACGGATGGAGTAACCGATCCGAATACACATCTTGAATTTGTTTGGGATGAAATGGCAAAATTGGCCAGTGTTTATGGTCGGGATCGGCGTGGTCAAATTGTTGAAGATTTGTTCGATCTCAATGGTATGCGTGGACGAAAAGAATTAATTAACTATCGTAGTCAATATATTAAAAAGTTGTTAGCATTATTACGTTACGCAAAACAAGGAGACTCGGAGGTTTTATCTGTACTGCAAGAAGCTTGTCAACCGGGAGCGGAATATTATGCTTTTGCTAGTATTTATATACTGCCTCATTTGCCTCCCTAAAATCAAGGGTAATTATTATCTACAGTCTGAAAAACAAAATTTATCGCTTATTATTCTCACCTTACTTGCTATTTATGTCTCGTCCTGTTGTTTATTTTGCCGTTACTAATCATGGTTTTGGCCATGCTGTCCGCAGTGCTTCGGTGGTAGCTAATATTATTGAACTTAATCCCGAAATTTTGCCGATCTTAGTCACCACGGCCCCGCGCTGGTTATTAGATTCCTACATATCTGGAGAATATATTCAAAGACATCGGGGGTTTGATGTGGGAGTAATCCAATCGGATAGTTTAACGATGGATAAATTAGCTACCAAAGAAAAATTAGAACAAATAATTGCTCAATCAAGGGCAATTATTGCCAGTGAAGTTAATTTTATTAAAACTAATCGTGTGGGTTTAGTTGTGGCTGATTTACCGCCTTTAGCGGCACTAATTGCCAAAAGTGCGGGGCTTCCTTGTTGGATGATCGGTAACTTCGGCTGGGATTTTATCTATCGTGATTGGGGTGAAGAATTTGCCAGTATTAGTGATTGGATTAGTCGTTGTTATAATCAATGCGATCGCTTGTTTAAACTGCCTTTAGCAGAAGCAATGACAGCATTTCCCCATGTTACCGAGGCAGGTTTAACCGGGGGTACACCTCGCTACAGTGAAGAAGAATTGCGACAGGAGTTTAAGCTAAATACCCCTAAAGAAAAAACTATTTTATTGAGTTTTGGGGGGTTAGGATTAGAAGCAATTCCCTATGATAACCTCGCCAGTTTTCCCGATTGGCAATTTATCACTTTTGAAAAAAACGCGCCCGAACTGCCCAATTTAGTCCGCTTACAGGATAAACCAGATCGGAGCTATCGTCCTGTGGATTTTATGCCCCTGTGCGATCGAATTATTTCCAAACCGGGATATAGTACCTTTGCCGAGGCTTTAAAATTAGAGGTTCCGATTGTTTCTCTGATGCGAGAAGGTTTCGCCGAATCAGCGATTTTATTGGCTGGAATCCAAGATTATAGTTATCATCAAATCATTAGCAGTGAAGAATTTTTTCAGGGTAATTGGGACTTTTTACGCCAAGCCCCCCAACCGCCAAGATTAAAGGTTAAACTGCCTAAAGATGGTGCAGAATCGATAGCAAGAGCTATCGTAGAATACTTTGAGAGGTGATAAAAATGATTAACTTAGCCAATTTAACCTCGGATGATTAGCGGTGAATTTAGTTATCGGTCAGCCGTCCCTTATTTATTTAACAAAGTCCTAGAAACCAGCCAAATTACCGCACTATTTTTTGATAATCACATTCGGGATAAGCTCTCTTATTCTTTGTGTGATCAGTTTAACTTATATAGGGTTTGCTGAAAAAGTAAAAAACAAAAACTCTCAAAAATCAGCCCGAATTTAAGATAAGTTTTTCTGTTGAGAAATCAGCTTTTTTATCATCTTTTCTAATCAAAGAGGGATGAATAAAGCTAAATTTAGATGT
>NZ_JADBVE010000120.1:0-2843 GCF_020245285.1 Microcystis sp. M31BS1 | reverse complement strand
ATACAGTGAGTTCTTTTCTTCTTCCGTGAATTCTAGGTTAATCATGTTTTTAATGAGTGCTTTGCTTCTAATTATGACTCTTAAACTATATTATTGTCCTTGAGTAAAAAATGCAAGTTGTAGCCGTGCAAAGTATAACTGGATGTCGGATGGGAAAATAAGCACAAATCTAATTATACTCATTACAATAGAAATATCAACGACCACGATTAAAAACTCTTATGCGGGTAACTCTAAAATCGGCCTTGAGTGATAGTCATATCGACGCTAATCAAACCAGCAGTCAACGTCAACTGATGCTATCGATCGCCGCCACCAGTGAACAGATTAACACAAATTTACCGATTAATCTTTGTTTAGTTCTCGATCATAGCGGTTCTATGCAGGGAAAACCCCTAGAAACGGTCAAAAAAGCGGCCTTCAGTTTAATAGAATCCCTCGGGGTTAATGATCGTCTCTCGGTGATAGCTTTTGATCATCGCGCCAAAGTTATTCTTCCCTCCCAATTGCGACAGGATGATCTGACCTTAATTCGCTCAAAAATTCAACGATTACAAGCGGGAGGAGGTACGGCGATCGATGAAGGGATAAAATTAGGTATTCAAGAAAGTTCCACCGGCAGCAAAGGTTATGTGTCTCATATTTTTCTGCTTACCGATGGTGAAAATGAACACGGAAATAATCAACGCTGTTTAAAATTAGCCGCAGTAGCAGCTGAGTACGGTATCACCTTAAATACCTTCGGTTTTGGCGATCATTGGAATCAAGATATCCTAGAAAAAATTGCCGATATCGCTGGCGGAAGTTTATCTTATATCGAAAGACCCGAACAGGCTTTAATTGAATTTACTCGTCTATTTAACCGTTTGCAATCTGTCCGGTTAACTAACGCTTTCCTGCAATTAGAATTAGATGCTCGGACTCATTTAGCGGAGTTAAAACCCATTGCCCAAGTTGCCCCAGAAACTATAGAAATGAGCCTACAAAAAGAGGGCAATTTTTACATCACCCGTTTGGGTGATTTAATGATAGATGAAGAAAAAATTATCCTCCTCAATCTCTATATCGACCAAATTCCCCCCGGTACTTATACCATAGCTAAGGTGAAGATTCGCTACGATGATCCCGCTTCTGGTCAAAAAGGGCTAGAAACTGCGACTGTTAGCCTTGATATCGCCTCCCAAGCTATCTATCAATCCCAATTAAACGAGCAAGTTCAGAAATCGACTCTGACTTTAGCCAAATATCGTCAAACCCAAATCGCTGAAGAAAAATTAAAACAGGGCGATCGAGCAGCCGCCGCCACCATGCTACAAACCGCCGCCAAAACCGCCTTACAATTGGGAGAAAAAAACGCCGCCACTGTCCTCCAAACTAATGCCACCCGTTTACAGGTGGGAGAAGAATTGAGCGAGGGAGATTTAAAGAAAACCCGCATTATTGCTAAAACAAGACTACAAACCGATGGAGAGACAGGAAAATGATTAAAATTCGCCCCTTGCCCCTAGGAATTTTTCTGGTGACAATGTTCGCTCTTCCCCCTGTTATTTTACCCCCCTTAGTCAACGCTATTCCCATCGAACAAATACCGAAACTAAATCCGCACGGGGGATTATGGGTCAGCGATCGAGCTAATATTTTAAGTCGGGCGGGTGTTACGCAAATTTCCGGTGACATAGCCAAATTAGAGGTAGAAACCGGCGCAGAAATTGCTGTTGTCACCGTCCCCGATACCTTACCCTATCCTACCCCCAAAGCCTACGCCACAGCCCTATTTAATCGTTGGAAAATCGGCAAAAAATCGCAAGATAACGGGGTTTTAATCCTCGTTTCCCTCAAGGATAGACGGGTAGAAATCGAGACCGGTTATGGAGTCCAAAGATTTTTACCCGATGCTCAGGTCAAGGATATTATCTACACCTGCATGATTCCTAGCTTCAAAACGGGAAACTACGAAGAAGGTATTCGAGCAGGTGTAACAGTTGTGAGCGGGTTTCTCCGTAGTGCTTATGGGTTGCGACAAACTGAATTTAAGCCTCAAATCGCAATGTCCATTCTTCATCTTGTTTTGGCTATCCTGATGGTGGGAGTGTCTTTTCCCTTGATGTTAATTCTATATTTTGTTTATTTTCGTTGTGCCGTTGGTGGCAATGGTCGAGGTGGCCGCAGTGGTGGCAGCAACGGCAATAGCGACTATTGCGGTTATGATGGTGGTGGTTATGGTGGTGGCGGTTATGATGGTGGTGATTTCGGCGGTGGCAGTAGCGGTGGGGGTGGCGGCGGCGGTGATTGGTAGAGTTGACACTCCCTCCCATGAGCGCTTCGGGGAGTGTCAATAGAGGCTTTGGCTACCAGTTCCGTTCTGTTAAACTTACTCAAATCTACTCATGAGCAAATTTGACGTTAACTTCCTGCTTCACTGTAGTAGTGTCGGCACTATCTACTCTACAAGCTGACACGGTGGAACTCACCGCCAAAGAAGCTAGATTCAGACTAGCGTTCAAGTCTCGACCGCAAACTACATGGCATTGCTCACACTCAAAAACTCTTTCAGTTAAAGATAGAGACTCTTTTTTGTACCCACAATTGGAACAGGTTTTACTGCTAGGAAACCACCTATCGGCTATGATTAATTCCGAACCATACAACTGAGTTTTATAATCAAGTTGTCTTCGGAACTCGTAAAAACCCATATCCTGAACGGCTTTAGCTAATTTGTGATTAGCCATCATCCCAGACACATTTAAATCCTCAATTACTATCTGGCCGTGGTTCTTGGCTAAATAAGTGGTGAGTTTATGTAACGTATCTTTACGGATATTAGCTATTTTAAAATGAAGTTT
>NZ_JADBVE010000012.1:0-4272 GCF_020245285.1 Microcystis sp. M31BS1 | reverse complement strand
CCTATAGCTTCTTGTACTTGTTGCGCGCGACTTTTTACCCGGCCAAGCTTTTCTGGTCGGAACCCCCTAAGCCGAGTTTTCAAGGTGCTGCGCCGTCCACTTGGTTTTCGAGACTGGCCTTTTAATTCTAACGTAAAGCCGCCGTTCTACGGCGGGGTTTCAGACCCAAAATTTCCGATGAAAAATCTCGTTTTTAGTGTCATGGGTTTTCTAACCACTATACTGCTTGCTTCCTCACCGGCCGCCGCTTGGTTCCATGCCGGGGGAGGTTCTTGGAGTGCCTCCGGTTTTCGCGGTACCGCCTCCGGGGGTGATGGTTCTTGGAGTGCCTCCGGCTATCGGGGTGGCTCGGCCTCCGGTGGTGACGGTTCTTGGAGTGGGACGGGATTCCGTGGCACCACTGCCTCCGGGGACGATGGTTCTTGGGGTGTCAACGGCTATCGGGGTGGCTCGGCCTCCGGTGGTGACGGTTCTTGGAGCGGTACTACCCCCTACGGAACCTCAGTTTATGGCTATCACGGCACCTACTACGGCGGCACCTACGCCACCTATCATCCGCCCACCGTTGTCAATAGTTACTACGGTGCGGGCTGTTATAACTGCGGTGGTTGGGCCGCAGCTGGAGCGGCGGCCACCACAGGAGTCGCCCTCGGCGCCACGGCTGCCACTGCCAATCAAGCGGAATCCTACAATGCAGGATTTGCGGCGGGCAGTGCCTACGCCCTCGGAGCGATCTATACTAACCTCCCAGGGGGATGCGTTTATAACCCAGTTGGTACAAGCACTTATTACCGCTGCGGTACGGCTTGGTTAAGTCCCGCCTACGGTGCTAACGGGGTTTACTATCGGGTCGTGACCGCACCTTTTTAAAGATTTATTAGCCTTGAATATCCCATGAGAAAACCTAACCGACATTTTTCCCTCGCTTTCCTTTTTAGTTCTCTCGCTCTCCTCGCTACAGGCAATCTGACTCTAAGTCAAACAGGTAATTCGATCGCTCAAGACCAAAACGCCGCTTTGCAAGCCGTCGCCAAGATGACCGAGGGACAGCGCACCTATTATCAGAATAACGGGAATTTTCGAGCGCAAGTTGACAATGTTCAAGAAGATTTCGGGGTTACTTTGCCGAAAACCTTTGATTATGCCATTCGCACCACTTCCGAGGCCGCCTATAGCTACGTTATCCCCGCTCGCTCAACCGTCAGCAATCAGCTAAAAGCTTATGTGGGTGCGGCTTTTATCACTCCTAACCAAGACCCGAAAATCACGACGATTATCTGTCAGAATACCAATCCCGGTCAGACGCGTCCGGCGGATCCGCAATTGGTGCGCGGCAATCAGTTTAATAACCCCGGAAAACTGACCCTCCAGTGCGGCGACTTCTCCGTACAGGTTCCCGCTTCCGAGGTGAACGAGTAGTGTTGAGGTTGGGAGAACAGTTAATTGTCTTGCTGGTAGCGGGCCCCGGACAGTTGATCACTTGACTTTTCGGGAACGATTTAATCCTCTCGGTAATCTGTCTAAATTTATCGAGTTTTTCTCTCGTTTTTAACAATTAATTATCGATTCAGTTGATCGGAGTATCTCATGAAAAGATCGATCGAAACCCTGAGCGTGATCGTATTAGGAAGTATTCTTTTCCCTACCGATGTCAGTTTAGCTCAAGTGGCCGAACCCTTCGCCTATCCCAGTCAAGGACAAAGCCAAGAACAACAACAGCAAGACCATTACGCTTGTTATTCTTGGGCAAAACAGCAAACCGGGGTCGATCCCAGTCAGCCGGATCAGATATCCCCCGCCACTGCCGCCCAATCCTCGCAACAGGGACAATTGCTTCGCGCAAGTGCCACAGGCGCTTTATTAGGAACGGTCGGAGGAGCGATCGCTGGGAATACTGGGGAAGGTGCAGCGATCGGGGCGGGAGTCGGGGCTTTGGCGGGACTGTTCCGAGAACGAGAAGAACAACAGCAGGCCGAGCAAGCGCAAGTCGAAGCGACCCAAGAGGAAAACCAGCGATTACAAACCTACTATCAAGCCTGGACAGCCTGTATGGAGGGACGGGGTTACAGCGTCCAGTAATTTTCGGCGATCGCAGAAGCAGAAATCTCTGGAAATCCGCTTCCTTTCCCCGTTATTTCTGTCCCGAAATCTAAGCGATTTTTGACATAACCGGTTAACCATGTTGAGAAAACTGCCAACTCTACTCGCTCACTTTTTCCACCTGACAAAACGCTCGCCCTTAGTCGCGGTCGTTCTCGTCCTCGTGACCGTCAGTTCGCTGATCGAAAATTTGGGTTGAAAACCCCGCCCCTTTTAGGGCGGCTTTGTGTTAAAGTCTTGCTGGTCTAAAAAACCCGCCTTATCATAGATACGACCGAATAAATATACTAGGTTGAAATTCCTGCAACGGGTCAACGATGAGTAAGGGGAAGCTGACGGCCGCTGGGAACTCCATGCTAGAGGCAAAACATACCTTGTGTCGGTATGTATAAACCAAAATTAAATCAGTCGCCGTCGGGCATAATGTTTCTATGAGTACCGAAAATCAACCTCCTAAAGTCGCTATCTTACTCGCTATCATAGCTCTGATAGGAACATTGGGTAGTGCAGTGATTGCCAATTGGGGACGATTTTTCCCACCACCTGATCAATCTTGTAATCTACAAGGTATTAAGATTACTGGTGTGCATATCTCATCCAAATCACAGCGGAATGATGCTCAAGCCTATTTAGATGAAATTAGAAAGCAGCGTCCTGATTATATCCCAGACAGTCCTCAACTTGTTTCAAAAACAAACAATGATGATGGTACCTTTCCTAGTAAAAACATTTCCGTAAGGGTGTTCTACAGAACTGACCGATGTGCAGCGGATTTAGTGACCGGATTATCACCTTCTAGTCAAGCAATAGTTGATCCACATTATGACTATGAAAATAAACCAAAACAGGGTACACTAGAAGTGTGGTATCCATGGATTAACAGATCGCCATAATCTCTTGTAAGTTGAGTGCGATCGCTGTCTTGTTATTGATTAAATCTTAAAACCGCGATCATTTTGGCTTTTAAAAGAGTGATTGCTGTCACATTGTCGATTAAACTTGCAAACTGCGATCAATTGGGCTTTTCAAAGTGCGATCGCTTTTTGAATCAAGAGGCGATCGCCAATGAGTTTCTTCTGTTAATTTATTGAGGAAAAAACGATGAATTATCGTCAACGGATTACAATTAACCCCTCCATTCGTAGCGGAAAGCCCTGTATTATTAATACTCGGATCACCGTTAATGATGTTTTAGACTATTTAGGTGGAGGGATGACCATTGAGGAAGTTTTAGACGATTTTCCCGATCTAACCTTAGAAGATATACAAGCCTGTTTCGCTTTTGCCGCTGACCGCGATCGCCATCTGATGATTATTCCCAATGAAATTACTGTTTGATGAAAATTTATCACCCAAATTGCCACGTTTACTAGCTACTGAATTTCCGAATAGTCTTCACGTTAGGGATATTGGGATGAAAGGATTTGCTGATGAAATAATTTGGGAATATGCCAAAAATAATAATTTCACTGTGATTTCTAAAGATTCGGATTTTTATCAACGGGCATTACTTTACGGTCATCCACCCAAATTAATTTGGCTTCGGATTGGGAATTGTAGTCGTGACATTCTCTTGCAATTAATCACAAGATATAAAGAGCAGATTGAGGTTTTTTCCAATAATTCTGACTCAATATTAATCCTTGCTTGATATTTTTTAGTCTGATCGCCGCTCTGGTAGGGTGCGTTAATGAAATGTAACGTACCTTATTTGTTCGAGATTTGTTGTACAATGCGTACAGGAAAATTGTAGTGTGATCGCCGATATGTAGGTTGAGGTGACGAAACCTAACAAATCTAAATATAACCCTATCATGTGTAACCCCAGATGTTATTAACTAGATATAACATCTCGATAAAATGGAGATAGAATGGGACAATAATAAAGCCGCTTCCAACTTGATCAAGCACAAGATTGATTTTGAGGATGCAAAAAATATTTTTCTAGATCCCAACCGTTTGGAAAGAGAAGATAAACGTGATTATGATGAAACCAGAATTCAAGTAATTGGTATAGTTAATCAAGTAGTTTTATGGCTCTTCGGTTTGTGTTATGCAATGGACGGGAGTTATAAGGGATGGAACCCTTATATAGAAAGGCATTTAGCGATTTTTGTTAATTGTTTTTTTCTAGAGCGAACTAATCAATTAAGTCTCTTGCCAGATAAGGAT
>NZ_JADBVE010000119.1:0-7826 GCF_020245285.1 Microcystis sp. M31BS1 | reverse complement strand
TTGGGTTTAAGTGTGGAACAAATCGCTCAAGCTTTGGATTTAGACTTAGAACAAGTCCGACAAGCTATTCAAGAAACTCCATGAAACCCCATGACCAATTTGCCAAAAACTACCTTGAACAATTACTTTCTCCCCTGGGAATCGTCGAAATCAGCAAAGAAGTCAGCGATGAAACTCGACAGATAGATGTATTTTTTTCCCCCAATCCCGAACCAAACCCCGATTATCTGGGATTATTAGGCAGAATTGTCCTTAATACTGTCTTAATTGAACCCTATCGCAATCCTCCCAATCGTAGCGAGATTCGTAATTGTTTAGCGAAACTTTTGACCATTTTAGCCGAACTGCAAAGACAAGCTAAACGAGAAAATCAGAGCTACAATGAAAACAATGCCCCTCGTTTGTGGATTTTATCCCCTTCGGCTGGTATCACTGTTTTAGAGGGATTTGGGGCAAAATTAGAGCCAGATTGGCCAGAAGGAGTCTATTTTCTTCCCGCGCTTTATCGCACGGCAATTATCGCTATTAATCAATTGCCTGTGACGGCTGAGACTCTCTGGTTAAGATTATTAGGACGGGGAAAAACTCAAAACCAAGCGGTGGGAGAATTGTTAGAATTACCTCAAGGTAATGCTTTCCGGGAAAATATCCTGGAATTATTGATTAGTTGGCGGGTTACTATGGAAATAAATAACATCCTAGAAACTGAAGATAGAGAGGTGTTTATGACCTTATCTCAAACCTATCAGGAATGGAAGGAAGCAACTAAACAGGAAGGAATCGAACAAGGACTAGAACAAGGACTAGAGCGCGGACTAGAGCGAGGACTAGAGCGAGGAAAACTAGAGGCTAAACTGGAATCTATTCCCCGTTTGCTTGCTTTGGGTTTAAGTGTGGAACAAATCGCTCAAGCTTTGGATTTAAACTTAGAACAAGTCCGACAAGCGGCGCGAGAGTAAAGGTGGAGAGTTAAAACGCAAAAATGCCACAATGGATAAAATAGGCATTTTCTGACTAACTGACATCTTCTATGAGTAACCACCTAAGCGGAAGCGAGATTCGCCAGCGATTTTTAGACTTTTTTGCGGCCAGAAACCATAAAATTCTCCCTAGTGCCTCTCTAGTCCCAGAAGACCCCACCGTTTTGCTGACTATTGCGGGAATGCTCCCTTTTAAACCGATTTTCTTAGGGCAAAAGACCCCAGAATTTCCCCGCGCTACCACTTCCCAAAAATGTATTCGCACCAACGATATCGAAAATGTCGGCCGGACTGCTAGACACCATACTTTTTTTGAGATGTTGGGCAATTTTAGCTTTGGTGATTATTTTAAAGAACAAGCGATCGCTTGGGCCTGGGAATTGTCCACAGAAGTTTTTAACCTTCCCCCCGAAAGATTAGTCGTTAGTGTCTTTAGGGAGGATGAGGAAGCTTTCGCTATCTGGCGCGATAAAATCGGTATTCCTGCCCATCGTATCCAAAAAATGGGCGAAGAGGATAACTTTTGGGTATCGGGTCCCACGGGTCCCTGTGGTCCCTGTTCGGAAATTTACTACGATTTTCACCCCGAATTAGGGGATAAAACCATCGATTTAGAGGATGATAGCCGTTTTATCGAGTTTTATAACCTCGTCTTCATGCAGTATAACCGCGACGCGGATGGCAATCTGACACCCCTAGCGAATAAAAACATCGATACGGGGATGGGTTTGGAACGGATGGCGCAAATCCTGCAAAAAGTCGCCAATAACTACGAAACTGACCTAATTTTCCCGATTATCGCCGAAGCAGCCCGGTTAGCAGCCATAGACTACCAGAAAGCGGACGAAAAAACGAAAGTTTCCCTAAAAGTCATCGGTGATCATGTGCGCTCGGTAGTACATATGATAGCGGATGGTATCTCAGCATCGAATAATGACAGAGGTTACGTCCTGCGTCGTCTGATTCGGAGAGTAGTACGACACGGGCGTTTGATCGGTATTGAAGGTCAATTTATCACCAAAGTGGCGGAAGTGGCGATCGCTCTTTCTGAGTCCGTCTATGGCAATGTTCGGGAACGGGAAACGGTGATCAAGGCAGAATTAGAGCGAGAAGAAGCGAGATTTTTAGAAACCCTAGAAAGAGGCGAGAAACTGCTCGAATCGATTCTAGAAAAAGAAAAAAGCCAGATTTCGGGAGTCGATGCCTTTACCCTTTATGATACCTATGGCTTCCCCCTCGAACTCACTCAAGAAATCGCTGAGGAGCAGGGTTTAAGCGTCGATACGGCGGGTTTCGAGCAGGAAATGAAAAAACAGCAGCAAAGATCAAAAGCCGCCCACGAAACCATAGATTTGACGGTACAGGGTAGTTTAGATAAGCTGGCGGAACATATTCACCCGACGGAATTTCTCGGTTATACGGATTTGCAAGCAACCGCAACAGTAACGGCGGTTTTAGTCGCTGGGAAAACGGTGGAATCGGCCGCAGCAGGCACTGAAGTGCAGGTAGTTCTCGATCAAACTCCTTTTTATGCCGAATCGGGTGGACAAATCGGTGATAAGGGTTATTTAACCGGCGATAATCTGCTTATCCGCGTTGAGGATGTGCAGAAAGAATCGGGGATTTTTATCCATTTTGGTCGGATTGAGCGGGGAATTGTCACCACCGGCGATACAATTAATGCACAGATTGACCGTTCCTGTCGTCGTCGCGCTCAAGCTAATCATACCGCCACCCATCTGCTACAATCGGCATTGAAAAAGCTTGTCGATGCTGGGATTTCCCAAGCAGGTTCCCTCGTTAGTTTTGAGCGCCTCCGTTTTGATTTTAACTGTCCTCGTCCCCTGACTAGCGCTGAATTGCAACAGGTGGAAGAACAGATTAACACTTGGATTGCCGAAGCGCATGACACCCAGATAGCAGTGATGGGATTGGAAGAAGCGAAGCAGAAGGGAGCTATTGCCATGTTTGGCGAGAAATACGGCTCAGAAGTGCGAGTTATTGATATTCCTAGCGTTTCTATGGAATTATGCGGGGGAACTCACGTTAAAAATACCGCCGAGATCGGTTTATTTAAAATCATCTCCGAGACGGGAATCGCCGCGGGAATTCGTCGCATCGAAGCGGTGGCTGGCCCTGCCGTGTTAGCATACCTGAATGAACGGGATCAGGTGGTGCGGGATTTGTGCGATCGCTTTAAGGTCAAACCTCTGGAAATTCCCGATCGCATTACGGCCCTACAATCGGAGTTAAAAGGCACACAAAAGCAGTTAGAAGCGGTTAAACAGGAGTTGGCACTAAATAAATCGGATGCTTTGCTATCTCAAGCTGAATCTATCGGCGAATTTAAGCTATTAGTCGCTTCTTTGGGCGATATTGATGCTAATGCTTTGATGGCCGCAGCCGAAAGACTACAGCAAAAATTAGGGGAAGGGGCGGTGATTTTGGCCTCGACTCCCGCAGCTGATAAAGTGAGTTTAGTGGCCGCTTTTAGTCCCCGGGTGATTAAAGATAAGGGTTTACAAGCGGGTAAATTTATCGGTGCGATCGCTAAAATCTGCGCCGGTGGTGGTGGTGGTCGTCCCAATTTAGCTCAAGCTGGGGGACGGGATGCTAGTAAGTTAAGCGAAGCTTTAGCTAAGGCCAAAAGTCAGTTAACTAGCAGTTTACAATAGTTTTAAGGGTGGGCATTTTGTCCACCTTTAAAAAATTAGTTATCCTCTCGGTGTGATTGGTAAAAATAATATGGAACTACTGATCAAGAATTTGGGATCAATTAGAAATAATAATCAAGCTATAGATTTAACCAAGAAGTTTTATACTTTTATTGGTTACAATAATAGTGGCAAAACCCTAGTTTCTCAGCTTTTATGGACAATTTTTAATAATGACAATATTAGAAAGTTTTCCGAAAATACCCAAATTGATTCTTTAGTAATTGACTCGGAAAAACCTATTAAAAAAATTACTATCAATCAAGAATTAATCGATGAGATTCTCAATAAATTTAGCCAGTTTATTGAAAAAGAAGTTGTTAATACTTATAATCTTGATGCCAGTATTAAAGAAACGATTATTGGTTCCAATAAATTAATTTTTCAAGCAAATATCCAAGAATTTAAAGAGACGAAATTTAAAACAACTTTTTTGGTTCGTGTTGCAGGAAATAATGATCTGGAGTATTTACAGATTAGCAAGGGCAAAGGTAGCCTAACAATAAATATAAAAGAACCTAATATACCTGAAAAAGTATTTGATCAAATACCCAGAGACTTTTTTGAGAGAGCTAAACCATACAAGGAATCAGTAATTATTCCGTCAATAATAAGAGTGCTTTTGTCTCATGCAGAAGATACTTTTTTTATCCCCGCTAGTCGTAGTTTTTTTCCTGTTTTCTACCAGTACATTTATGAGATAGAGAGAAATAAAAGAAGTGAGTATAATCGTCGATTGCAAGAATTAATAGAAAATATTGATGATGATGTTGATACTAATCGGGATATATTCAAACGTCTTCAAGAACAATTACCCAAAAGGTCTTATACGGAACCAATGAATAAAGTGATTGAGTCGCTTTATTCTCTCAATACCAATAAAAAAATTAATTCAGTTTATAATTCTCTGATTGAAAAGATGATCAGATTAATGGGAGGAGAAATCACGATTTCTAGTCTAGAATCGATCGCACCTATTCAATTTTCTTTTAAATTCGATGAAAGCAAAGATTTACCCATGTATCTAGCTTCATCTTCAGTCAATCAGTTGACTATCTTGTATCTTTACCTGAAATATTGGGCCAAGGAAAAAAACAATTTTTTGATGATAGATGAACCAGAAGTTAATTTGCATCCCGAAAATCAAATTCGCTTAATGGATATTTTAGTTCAATTTGTCACCGAGCATGATAATCGGGTTTTGATCACCACCCATAGCCCAATTTTAACCGATATTCTCAACAATTATGTTTATCTTCATACCTTAAAAAGTTATGATGTTGATGTCACAAAAATTATTGAAGATAATCAATTAAAAAATTTAAATCCAGAAATTTCAATTGCTAAAGAAGACTTAGGGGTTTACTTTTTCACGGGTGATAAAATTATTGATTATGGAACCAGTCAATATGGTGTTTATTTTCGTAATTTTACAGAAGTTATCAACTCCGTGCAGAAATCTGGAGAAATTTTAACCAATCATATCTATTTAGCAGAGAATGAGTAAGTCTAACTCAAAAAAAGAAATATTTTCCCTTAGACAAGAGTTTCATCAAGCTTTAGAAAAATCGGGTTTTATTGAAGAAATCTGCCTTAGTCAGGATGAGTATATTCAAATTCTAGAAACAAATAAGAGCGATTTAAAGAAAGTAGTTATTAATCACTTACAGTTATCGTCTAAAAATGACAAAAATATATCTACAGAAGTAGATAAAATCTGGGTTATCAATTTAGAAAAAGAGTTACCCGGTATCTCTGCTTCCGGCAAAACCCCTGAAAAAGCTATATTAGTTTTACAGAGAAAAGTCGATGATGCTGGTAAAATTCTCAATTATCATCTGCAAATTTGTTTAATTGAACTTAAAGCATCCCTACAGGCAAAAAAAGACAAAGAAAGCACATTAAAGCAGATTGCTGGTAAATTTCAAAGCGGGATGAATAGAATCTATATGCTTCTGACTCTCAATAATCATGCTAATCCCCAGAAAAACTATCAAAATGCACAAATATTTGTGCAATTCAGAGGAATTATTTTTTATAATCGCAACGAAATTAGTGATCTTGCCAAAGAAAATGAGCCAGACTATAATTTGAGCGAGAGTACCTTATATAAAATTCTCTCTCAATCTACAGAATCAAATTTATTAACCCTAGAAACCCTATTAGAAGAACGAGATAAAATCGTCGTTAGGTTTATCCAAAATCCCAATCAAACTCAAGATTATATGACCATAAAACTAGAAGATTTACTCTGAATAAATGCTGCTTCTCTGTAATCTTGACAAGCTTTTTAGACATCAGCATTTAATCAGAACGTAGGTTGGGTTGAAGCATGAAACCCAACGCCTGCATGGGTTACGCTACCGCTAACCCATCCTACAAATAATTGTGCCTCCCTACTTAAATGCTGCTTCTCGGCAATCTTGACAAGCTTTTTAGACGTCAGCATTTAATCAGATGTGAGTTTTCATTTCACTGTTTACTGTTTACTGGACGGCTACGCCGTGCCTTTGGCAACACTGAAAAAAATCCCGCCACTCTCCTATACCTTTTAAACAGGATTTAGTATAATTTTGATGGGCAAAAATTGCTATTAACTACCCGGAGGGGGAATTACAGGAATTTCGATCCCGTCCGGAGCTAAGGGGGGAGGTGTGGGGGTTAGTTCTGGCTGGTCAACAGGTTCAGGTGTACTAACTAAGGGGATATTTTCCAGCACGGGAAGACGGGGAGTGATGGGTTGCGAAAACATCGCTTGAATTGCCGCTTTTCTGGTTTCTGGCGGTTCCAAAGCTTGCTGCCAGAGACTTTCATAAAAGAAGAAAATCACCCCTAAACCCCGTTGACGAGCAGCCAATACCTTTTCTTCAATCAAGGGTAGGGCAATCGGTCGATTGCGTAAACCGGTTAAAACCCCCACACCGGTGGGGATAGTTTGCTGGGTTTCCTGAATTTCGGGACGCTCTATTTGTTTGAGAAAACTGGGCAGATCGGGACGATAAACCTGTACGATTAACTCATCGACTAATCCTTGCCGCACCCAACCGAGCCAATCCTGTAAATGACCATTATAGGCGAATTCGTAGGGATTAGGGGCGATCGAAAGCAGTATATTCGGTTTAACTGCCTGAATTGATTCTTTGAGATTAGCCAGAAAAGCGGTGATTTTATCGGCCCGCCATTTTGTCCATTCGGGATCCCGGGGGTTAGCTGGGGGCGTTTTTTCGGTTTCCTGTTGATAAAGGGCGATAGTATAGGGATCATAGCCGAATTCGTTGGGTAAACTCAGATGATCGTCGAATTGGATGCCGTTAATATCGTATTGTCTCACCACTTCCAAGACTAACTCCCGCAGAAAATTCTGCACTTCGGGACGGAAAGGGTTCAACCACACCACCTCACCGGCTGCCCCCACCCAAGTGGTCCCCCCGTCGCGTTTTTGGGTTAACCAGTCTTGATGTTTTAAGGCTAATTCCGAGGTGGGAGGGGCCATAAATCCGAATTCAAACCAAGGAATGACCAATAATCCCCTGCCACGGGTTTGTTCCACCAATTCTGCCAAGATATCTTGTCCCTGCGCTCCCGTAGGCACAAAAGGCTGTATTCCTTCCCGTTGGGCGATCGCACTGGGATAGAGAGCATAACCGGAATTCCAGACCACGGGATAGATAGCATTAAAATTAAGATTAACTAATTGCTCGATCGCCTGTTGTCGTTTATCCCTGTCCATCAGCATGGCTGTGTCGTTGGTGGTAATCCAAACACCGCGAATATCAGGATCTCGACTTTGAGAGAAAGCGGCAGAAAAATAGCCTAATAGTAGGACTATGAGAAAAGATACTAAGAATAGTAGTATAGGGAACTTTTTAAGAATTTGCCGCCAAACGCTAGTCGGAATTAGAAAAGTCATTTCTTTAAGGTGAAGATTAACGGTTTTAACTGGTTATAATACCAGCTTTGCTCAACTCTTTGAGGCTAGATTGACCCAAAATAAGTAGGTAGGCACAATTATTTGTAGGATGGGTTAGCGGTAGCGTAACCCATGCGGGCGTTGGGTTTCATGCTTCAACCCAACCTACGTTCATTTTATATTTAATTCCACCCACCTACTTATATATTTACCTATTTCTTC
>NZ_JADBVE010000118.1:0-5547 GCF_020245285.1 Microcystis sp. M31BS1 | reverse complement strand
GTTTCAGTATATCCTACTCTTTCTTGTCTTTCGTACCAAGCTTGTGTTCTGAGATGGAGAGCTTTATTGTCAACCAATCTTACACAGCCCAAAGTGCGCCGCAATAGCGACTCTTGTTCGGGTGTGGGGTAAAATCGGTAATAATAGGCTTTTTCCATACCTCACATTCTAGAATATATCGTGTAAATGCGCTAGTATTTAACAGTAAAGCCGTCGTAGAACGACGGGGTTTCAGACCCAAATTTTCGATGAATTGCCCCTACTCCCCACTCCTATCTCCTAACCCACCCTGCTGATACGGATATCCCCCTTCCGGCTAATGTAAAGAAAACGTTACAGTAACAGGTAAAGCCCAGTAGCCAGGAAGCCGTCGATCATGTTTGAATACTTTAACCAAAAAGCTATCAAAGCGGTGATGTTCGCCCAAGAAGAAGCCCGTCGTACCGGTCACAGTGTCGTCGGTACGGAGCATTTACTGTTAGGATTGATAGGAGAAGCCACCGCCGCCGCAGCCTTAATTCTCAAGGATTTAAAAGTCACCCTGCACGAAAGTCGCCGCGTGATTGAAGGAATGACTGGCCGCGGCACGGGTTACAGTCCCGTTAATATCCCTTTTACCCCGAAAGCGAAAAAGATGTTCGAGCAAGCATTTCAGGAAGCTCGACAATTGGGGGAACAGGCGATCGCACCTGAACATCTATTACTCGCTATCACCACCGATCCCGAATCCCTAGCCGCTAAAATTTTAATTATGCAGGGTGTTGATTTGATCAAACTTCGCGCCCTTTTACTGAAAAATGCTGGGGAAAAAGTCGCTAGTGGTCGCTTCACGGCAAGCAGTGACTATGAAGACCAGAAAAATGCTCCCCAAGGCGGTATTTTAGCCCAATATAGTCGTAATTTAAGCCAAGAGGTCAAAAATGGCAAAATTGACCCTGTAATCGGTAGAGAGCCAGAAATCCAGCGAGTTATCCAAATTTTAGGCCGTCGCGGCAAGAATAACCCGATTTTACTCGGTGCGCCGGGGGTGGGCAAAACTGCGATCGCTGAAGGGTTAGCACAACGCATCTATAATGGCGATATTCCCGAACTTTTGCGGGATAAACAGGTAATTGCCCTCGATATGGGGTCTTTACTGGCGGGAACCCGTTTTCGCGGCGATTTTGAGGAACGTTTAAAGGGTATTGTGGAGGAAGTTCGCAAATCGGGCAGTATTATCCTGTTTATTGATGAAATTCACACTCTTGTGGGTGCTGGTAGCATGGGAGGAGCCATGGATGCTTCTAACTTGCTTAAACCTGCTTTAGCTCGCGGCGAGTTACAGTGTTTAGGGGCCACCACTCTCGATGAGTATAAACAGCATATTGAGCGAGATGCGGCTCTAGAAAGACGTTTTCAGCCAGTTATGGTGGGAGAACCGACTAAAGAGCAAGCGATCGAGATTTTACGCGGTTTAAAAGCCACCTACGAGGATTTCCATCAGGTAAAATACGATCAAAAAGCGATCGAAGCTGCCGTTAATCTATCCTCTCGCTATATCAATGATCGCTTTTTACCGGACAAAGCGATCGATCTTCTCGATGAAGCGGGATCCCGCACCCATCTACGCTATTCCCTGCAAAGTAAAAGTCCTGCGGAGGTTAGCGAAGAATCACCCCTAATTAACCCCGAATCTTTAATTCCGGTGGTGGATGCGGAGGAAATCGCCCAAATTGTCGCCGCTTGGACAGGTATTCCCGTTACCCAATTAACTGAAACTGAGTCGGAATCGCTCTTAAATCTGGAATATCAACTGCATGAGCGGATTATTGGTCAACAGGAGGCAGTAAATGCCGTTTCTCGTGCTATTCGTCGAGCGCGAGTAAATTTAAAGAATCCTAATCGTCCGATTGCCTCGTTTATTTTTGCCGGTCCCACGGGAGTGGGTAAAACTGAATTAACGAAAGCCTTAGCTAAGTTGCTCTTTGGCTCGGAATCCAGTATGATTCGCCTAGATATGTCGGAATTTATGGAATCCCACACGGTTTCTAAGTTAATTGGTGCGCCTCCCGGATACATCGGTTACAATGAAGGTGGTCAGTTAACGGAAGCTGTGCGTCGTCAACCCTATAAAGTAGTTTTGTTTGACGAAATCGAGAAAGCACATCCCGATGTTTTTAATCTTCTCCTGCAACTGTTAGAAGATGGTCGTTTGACCGATTCCCAAGGTCGTCGGGTGGACTTTAAGAATACCCTAATTATCATGACCTCGAATATTGGCTCAAAAGTCATCGAAAAAGGCGGTAATAGCTTAGGATTCGAGATGGCTGACGATTTTGCTCAATCGCGTTACCAACAGATTTCTAGTCGGGTGACAGACGAGTTAAAACAATATTTCCGTCCCGAATTTCTCAACCGTCTCGATGAAATTATCGTTTTCCGACAGTTAACTCGCGAAGAAGTTACCCAGATTGCTGATATTCTTATCGCGGATCTAGGCAAACAATTGACAGAAAAAGGCATTTCTGTGGAAGTTACCGCCGCTTTTAAGGATTTGGTCATCAATGAGGGTTATGATCCTAGCTACGGTGCGCGGCCTTTACGTCGTGCTTTAACTCGACGCTTAGAGGATAGTTTAGCCGAGGCGATGTTATCGGGAAAAGTCAATTCTGGAGACCATGCGCTATTAGATGTAACTGCTGAAACCGTGGTGACAGTCTCTAGTCATCAGCGCTCCGAGCAGAACAATATTCTCTCGCAATTACAGTTACAACCAGTGGGTTAATCCGCTCAAAAATTGCTTTTTTTCGGGGTTGAAAAATGTTCAACCCCGATTTTTATCATCTAAGTAGGGTTTGCGGCAAAAAGTTTATTGGTGGGGTTAGGAGTCGGTCGTCAGGAGACAGGAGTTAGGAGATAGGAGATAGGAGATTATGGTTCTTCGTTACTTGGTATGGTTCGATAGGGGGGCATAAATCGACTAAATCCTTATCTGGCAAGAGACTTAATTGATTAGTTCGCTCTAGATCGCAAACAATTGACAAAAATTGCGGTAATGTCTGTCTCTATAAGGGTTTCATTCCTTATAACCCCCATCCATTGCATAACACAAACCGAAGAGCCGAGATTATTTTATTTATTCTCCCCACTACCCCACTCCCCACACCCTCTTTCAAGTCAGTCCCGATGCCAAAGTTGGCACCGCCAAGGATGAAAATATTGGGATTATTTTTCCTAAGTAGGTAGGCGTTAAAAATTATGGCTCTTCGGGACTTGGTATGGTTCGATATGGGGGCATAAATCGACTAAATCCTTATCTGGCAAGAGATTTAATTGATTAGTTCGCTCTAGATCGCAAACAATTGACAAAAATTGCGGTAATGTCTGTCTCTATAAGGGTTTCATTCCTTATAACCCCCATCCATTGCATAACACAAACCGAAGAGCCAAAATTATCAGATACCCCCTTATCAAGGGTAGGGTTGATTCATGAATCAACCCTACTATTTAGGGGACAAGCGTTCTTGAATTTGATTAATTGCCCAGCTTAAAATCGCCCCCGCAATTAAAATACTAATAGCAGGATTGAATAAGGGCAGCCAAAGACGCTGAAAAAGTTTAAATCCTAGGGGAATTCCTGTGGATTCACCGATAACAGCCACGGCAAACCAGAGAAAACCCGCTATTACCAAAAACACATCAAATATTAAGATTCTATTCAACCACTTGACAAATTGATCTTTCATTGCATCAAAAACTTAGGTTATTTATACAGTTTATTCACGAAAAAGTATAGCACTGTCACCTTAATCCCAAGCTCTCCAGAGCCAAGCTAGTCCGGCAGTAATGATTAAAACTTTAGTTAACCAATCTCCCCAGCGCACATATAAAGTTCTCGTATCCCGTCGATAAATTGTTTCGCTATGGATTTGATATCTATCCAGATCCGATAGCCAAAGCTGATTACCGTGGGGATCGACAAAAGCAGAATAACCTGTATTGGTGGCCCGGGCCATCCATCGATCGGTTTCGATCGCTCGCATGGTATCCTGAGCATGGTGTTGAGCGGGCATGGCGTGGCTATAATGGGCGTTATTAGAAGCAGTAATAATAAATTCGCCTCCTCTAGCAGTTTGACGGCGAAAATGTTCGGAAAAAGCCGATTCGTAACAAATGCCCACAATGATTTTACCGAAAGGACTGTCAATAATTTGAGCGGCATCTCCCGGGATTAAGTGCGCTTGCAAGGGAGAAAGGCGATCAACAATTCCGCCCAAAATTTCCTGAAAAGGAACGTATTCGCCTAAAGGCACGAGAATTACTTTATCATACCGACTAATCACCTGTCCCTCGCCATCAATGGTCAAGAGACTATTGTTATAACCCTTGTCCACCTTGCCAAATGCACCCAACCAGATCGGCGTTTTTTTGGCTAAAATTGCCGAATAAATCGAGCTATTATTGACTAAGTTCTCCCAATAGTAGGGTAAGGCGGTTTCAGGAGTTAAGACGGTATCTACTCCTTGATCGGCGAGAATTTGATAACCAGAGGTGTAACCTTCGATCGCCCTTTGAAATCCTAGGGGCGAAAGTTTAATCGTGTTGGGAATATTGCCCTGAATTACGCCAATTTTTATCCCTAAATCCCTTGACTTTTCGATCGGTTTATGGTATAGGTTCCATCCCCAGAGATGGAGGCTAAAACAAATAAGCAGGGGTAAAGAGAGAAAAGCGAGATTTTGCCGCGATTGACGGATTAGGAGCAAGCTTTCGGCGATTAAACCGTTAACTGCCACAATTGCCGCCGTTACCGTCGTAAAACCCGATAATTTGCCCAATTGCAGAATCAATAAATTATGGGGACTTTGACTATAAGCAAGGGTAGTCCACCAGAGAGGGGATTGACTCCAGAGAGATTCTAACCCACACCAGAGGGCAGTGCCGATGAAAACCCGTAGGAGAGCATCCCGAAAAGATGACTGATTAACACTTTTGTTGACATAAAACATAACTAACGTCCAAGTTAGCACGATCGCCGTTCCCCAAAAAGTGATAAACAACCAACAAAATAGGGCAATTAACAAACTCGCTAACCAGGGGACACCCATCCACGTCATCGGGTGAATTCCCGTGATCCAGAATAAAGCGAGGCCATGGTAGGCAAAACCCCAGCCAAAACCGTATAAAAGCTGTTTTTTTAGGGATTTTTCCGCTAATCTCACAATAATCCACAGGGGGACGAGAGAAATCCAAGCGAGTAACCACCAAGAAACTGGCGCCACTGTTAACCCCATCCCCACACCGGCCAAAATTGCCCAGAGAAAACGCACCATCTTTCACTCCAGTCAGGTTAAACTCCTCTGACCTACTAGATCAGAGTAGCTAGAGGGAAGACAAAAAACAAGAGACACACAGAAGTTTTGGCTACATCTACAATAGATCAGTTAGCGAGTAAAAAAGCCCCTCGATCAGATGCTAAGTAGGGAGGCACAATTATTTGTAGGATGGGTTAGCGGTAGCGTAACATGAGCGGGCGTTGGGTTTCATGCTTCAACCCAACCTACGTTC
>NZ_JADBVE010000117.1:0-19000 GCF_020245285.1 Microcystis sp. M31BS1 | reverse complement strand
TCAGAAAATTCACGCTACTATCCCTAATTTAGCCGTACAGGAAAAGTTAGTGATTCGAGAATTGCAAGGGGAAAAACCCACCGGGGTAGAAGTTCCCGTCGATTATCTCCATCTGATAGAACTCGATCGCCAAGGCAGCGTCGAAGCAACTCTCCCCGGTTTGCGCGGCAAATATAATATCCGCGATATCTTAGAAGGGGTGGAATCTAAGACAGAAAGAGAAAGACATCTCGACGAAAGGGAGGAACGTAGCCGCAAAAGCCGAGAAAATCGCCCTATGAGTCCCAAAACGCCAGAAACTCCCAATCTCCTGAAACCTAGTCTCGCTTTGTTGCTGGTTTTCGCTGTGGTTGCTTGTATAGTTGCGGTGTTTGCCCATTTTGTGCCAGATTCAAAGCATATTACCAGCGTTTTGACAATTATTTTTATCTTTGCTCTTATTGTGATTGTGTTATTGTTCTGGACGGGTAAAATCAATGAAACGACCTTCAATCAGTTTTTAGAGGGTTTTTGGCGATTTATCCCTACTTTTAAAGGACAAGAACCAAAAACCAACAACGATGACACCCCCCAAGAAACCCCCGAATCGGAGCAGTAAAAATTTGCTTACCACAGAAAAGTAACTTAGGCGAAAAAGTTTACAAATATTTAATATTATCTCTCTTTTTATCAAACTGGGAAAACTCTTGGCCTTTTCCCTTTCTCAACCTCTTATACTAAATCCGGTTATTAAAAACTGATTATTTATTCTCCCTTTTGCCTCTTGCCTCTTGCATGAGTGCCTGTCCTCATATGTAGCCTATACTCAACGGATTTAGTATTATATGCTATTCACAACTAATCTAATCAGTGTGGCCAAGGGAATAATTTCTCTTTGACAAAATCCCGGTAACATTCTGTCTGTATATGATATTGAAGATGGCTTAAAAGAGAGTTGGTTACAGCGATTATCTTGGCAATATGTTAAAAGCGGTCGAGCTACCGCTCAAATAATTGCCCAAAGATATCTAGCCGCTAGTCCCTGTTTAGAAACCCTGCTAAAACTCCCAGAAGATTCCCTGGGTTATCATTATGCTGCTCACCTAATTAGTCTCAATTTTGATCCTAATTTTTATCGGTCTATTCAGGTCAATTCCGATACAGATTATCTGCTGCTTCGCTTAGGGCAAACTCACGATATCTGGCATATAGTAACGGGTTTTGGTGTCGATGTGACGGGAGAATTGCAACTGAAAGCTTTTGAATTAAGTCAAACTCGTCGCCCTCTAGCTATTGTCCTACTTTTAGGGGGATTATTGGGAGCTTTATTTTCTTCTCCACTTTCCTTAGCCTCTCTCTGGGAAGAGATTGTCATCGCCTATAATTTTGGCAAAAATACTCGACCTTTTTTGGCGCAAAAATGGGAACTAGCTTGGGAGAAATCCCTGCTAGTTTGGCGGCAAGAATTGGCGATTGTCTCCTCTAAAAACTAAACTAAGAGACAATTACAGATAATTATCGGGCTGAAATTTTTTCAGCTTTTTTTTCGCAAAAGACTTGACAAACTCAAAAATTTTTGATAACCTTTTACTATAGTGGGAATCCGTGTCGCCCTGCGGAGGCTCTCTACCATCAGGATTTAAGGCTCAAGCGGACTGAAAATTTAATTGTCTCTCAATCTTTCTAATAGTGAGGAGCGGGATAAATTCGCCAGAGAAAGAATTAACTCGGTGCGTTCCGAGATGGGAAGTTGGGCAATCCGTTCCACCAGAGCGGATAATTCCGAATCTAGAGTTCCGAACCTTCCTTCCAGAAGACTGGCTATCATCGAGTAACGTTCTTCTAAGGTGCCTTCTTGTCTCCCTTCTTGTCTCCCTTCTTGTTTTCCCTCTTCCTTCCAATCTTTTCGCTGCTTTAGATAAGCTGGTGATAAGTTCATAATGACCTCCTGTTCCTCTGCACTTAAATTATCCCTCAACTCTAAATTCTTGCGCCAGTTGGCTAAGATTTCCAGTAAATTTTCTCGAAAAGGGTTAGGTTGGGGAAGTTCAACTAACTCTTCTACGGCTCGTTTCTGAGTTCCTCCTTTTCCTAAAACCCTCAACCATAAAGTGTCTTCATTCACCGGTAATTGATGGATGGCGACTATGGCTGTTTTGAGGAAGTCAGCTAAAAAGTAAACCCCTTTCAACCAATTACTCTCATCGCTGTCAGCCCGGAATCCTTGAATCATTCTAGCTGAAAAGGTGGGCGTGAGAATCCATAAAACTGGCAATTCTGCTGCAGTTAGAGCTTTGTTTGACCGTTTCGCCTTCCTTAAGAGGTCATTATGAACCGCATATAACTTTGATATACAACTGCGAATCTCTATTTCTGAGGGAGAGTTGCGGAAAGGTTCAAACAAGCAGGAAGTCGCCGCCATTTTTCCGAGTAAACCTAAAGGGAGTTTATTCCTTGATGGTGAACTGGCCGGTTCAAACCAGACATCAATTTCTTGAACCTCGCTTTTTACTTTCTTGCTCTTTCTAATCGTCCCTAGAGGTGCTAACAATTCCTCTAAATACTCCTTAGCAAATTGGTCGTGAATTTGGCGAGTCATTGCAATTGATAATCGAGCCGAAAAAGGACGGCAATAATCTTATTATATCGTCAATAATGAAGGGTTTAAATCGAACCTCAAGAATTAAGTTATCTTTGACATCGCTTGAGAACAAAAAAGAAAGGCTGGGGAGAGTTTTTAAAATCCATAATTCCCAGCACGGTATTATCATCTACTTTCCGAAAAGAGTCATTAATCGGCAAATAATCATAAATCATCGTGGCGCTAACTTTGTCCCGATATTCCATCATTCGCAGTCTAGCCTGACTTGTCTCTGTTTTTAGCAAGGAGTTGGTCAGCATCAGCAAAGGTTTCAGAGAATTATTTTTCAGTATCGGCAGCTTCAAAATCCAGTTCATGGCCGTGGGATTAGGTGCCACCTTAAAAATTTTTCCCTGACCATCTAAAAATAACAGGGGGTGGACATTCTCAGTATCGACAAATTCTTTACCATACCAATTAGATGCTTCTAATAAACCATCCATTGGGTGATTTGTCTGAAGTCCAGAACCTTGCCAACGACCGAGCATAAAGTCTAAACTCACGGGGTCGAGAGCGTCAAACAATTGTAAAGCTCTTTCTGTGGTTGTTTGACCAGCTTTAAGAATCGACTGGCAGCTTTCTAATTCTAGTGTTTCCATTGTCTCGCTCTTATTGTGTCCTGACAATGATATTATAGCTTCTCAGCCAGAGGGTGGGGGATTGCCACTTGGTTAAGATTACCAAACATCCGACATATCTTCAGTCAATGGGTCATCGTATCACTCTAGGGTTTCCAGCCATTCACTCAGTTCTTCCTTGATGGTTTCTTTAAGTTCTCGCAAATCATTTTTATCTATTAGGCCTTTTTCCAGTAAGAAAGTGTAGAACTTTTTCAGACTACCTGCGTTAGCCTTGAGACTTGATTGACTGGCCCACAGGGCCTTTTTGATAAACCAATAACCCAAAAAGTCACCGACCATATCTACCCCGTCTTTAGCTTCTACTGCATCCTCATAGAGTAAATATTCGTTGATATAAAAATCTATATTTGAAATATGATTATTAATGGTTTTTTCCGACAAACCTGATGATTCTAGCCAACTCTCGAAATCCTTTAGTAATTCATGATTGACTTTTCTTATCTTTTGACAGTCAGCCTCATATTTCTGGGAATCATCCATCTCAAATTTCTCTCCTCTAAATCGCTGCTCGATGGTCAATAGGGTAATGAATCAAGTGTTTTTTTTCCAAGCGTCTAAAGCCGCCATTTTCTCCTCATGGTCAACGTCGGCCAACCGCCTGAATCGCCTTTCTCTTTTCTGCTAAATAGCTTCAACGATGTTAGACTGAATTTGCTCAATGATGGCGGCCACATCTTCTTCTGTATCTCGAGGTTGGGTTAATTCCACATCCGTTGAGGAGAGGTACATTTGGGCCCAGTCTAGGTTTTCCAGTTCACACTGGTCAATCACCGAACTGGGGATGTTTTTCAGGGTGATGCTATCCCATTCAATGCCGATGAGATTGCTCTGCCGCTCAATTATCACAATTCTTCCTTGCCAACCACCGATGTCAGTCCCCAAATCTGGGTCAAGTACACCCTGTTTGACGATGACCGAGTCGCCGACTTTGAAGGCAAACTCTGACTCGGAAAATTCGGGCGACAAGCTGGAGGCAACCGAGAGATGATACTCGCTTCCTAGCTCTTTTAACTCAAAATCCACAATCATCCGCTTGTTTTCCGAGAAATAACGGTTTTTCCTAGCGATTAGCTCGTCGATTAGCTCTTGAATATCCGCCTTGAGCCTTTTATCTCCTTTAAGAAGGTCTTTATTAAAAACTCGGTCTATCATCTCTTGCCGCTTTGATTCGGGGGACAACGCCAGATTCCAAGCGATTATCCCTATGGTCAGCAGTGTTCGCATAGATCCCTTCGTTTCATTGGATTTGCGGTAAGGCTCGATAAAATCCTCCAGAACTTCCGACATTGTGACTTCCCCAGAAGGAGAGACGACAATTTCCTTGAAAGGCAAGGACTTTTCTCTTAATTTCTTCTCAAAGCTTTTCAAGGGTTTTTCGGATCCTTGGGACATTTTCTGCAGCCTGAGCAGTTCACTAAATGCCTTCGATTTTTTAGCCATGATTGAGCGGGAAAATATGTGTTATTAATCCTGTTGGGTTGCTGAACAACATTGGAATAGGGGAATTGTAACTGCTCTCAGGGAGCGATTGCGCTCTCATTATTAAATCTTAAAGTTCTGGCCTGAGTCGTCAGCTGTTGACTGCTATCCGATACTTTTTTGTTAACATAGACTAGCAATGCACTTTCAGAGATTCTCTTAAAACCGAGGATATCTCCTTCTCAAATCCCCCGCAGGGGAAAAATATGTCTCAAAAGCCGATTTATCTAGATTGCCACGCCACGACACCCCTAGAGCCGCAAGTTCTGGCGGCGATGTTGCCCTATTTTACCGAACACTTTGGTAATGCCAGTAGTATTAATCATGTCTATGGTTGGACAGCCGAGGCTGCGGTTAAACAGGCAAGAGAAACAATCGCCGCTGCTATTAATAGTAGTCCCGAAGAAATTATTTTTACCAGTGGGGCAACGGAGGCCAATAACCTCGCTATCAAAGGGGTTGCCGAAGCTTATTTCGCCAAGGGAAGGCATATAGTTACGGTGATGACAGAACATCGGGCCGTTTTAGATCCCTGTCATTATCTGGAAAAATTGGGTTTTGAGGTGACAATTTTACCCGTCGGTGCTGATGGCCTAATTGACTTGGAATTACTAGAAAAATCTTTGCGTCCTGACACGATTTTGCTGTCAATTATGGCCGCTAATAACGAGATTGGGGTGATTCAACCTTTAGCGGCAATTGGGGCGATTTGTCGCCAGTATCAGGTGCTTTTTCATACGGACGCGGCCCAAGCAATCGGCAAAATTCCCCTAGATGTGGAGGAAATGAATATAGATCTAATGTCCTTAACGGCCCACAAAGTCCACGGACCAAAGGGAATCGGTGCGCTGTACGTCCGGCGCCGAAACCCCAGAGTCCGTCTCGCCGCTCAAATTCAAGGGGGAGGTCAGGAAAAAGGACTGCGATCGGGTACAATATTTACACCGCAAATTGTCGGTTTTGCCAAGGCAGTAGAATTGGGCATCAAAGCGATTGAAGAAGATACCAGCTACTTAAATCAGTTAAAAGCCCGTTTATGGGAGATTATCAGTCAATTAGACAGAATTTATCTCAATGGTCATCCTAGCCAAAGATTAGCCGGAAATTTGAATATTAGTATTGAAGGGGTGGACGGTGCGGCATTATTGTTAGGATTACAGCCAATAGTGGCGCTTTCCTCCGGTTCTGCCTGTTCTTCTAGCCATACCGCCCCTTCCCACGTTTTAACTGCCTTGGGTCGCCCCGAATCTCTTGCTTATGCTTCCCTGCGCTTCGGGTTGAGTCGTTTTAATACTTTAGAAGAAATTGAACTGGTGGGGGAACAGGTGGTTTTAACAGTTAATTCCCTCCGCAAGGCCAAAAATTTTTGACGTTTCGGCACCTATCCACAAGTTGCTTTCGGTCTAGGTTGGAAAAATTCCGAAAAAGCTTTCTATGATTGCCTTTGACTAATTGCCGTCCCGGTTAATAACATTGATGCTTGATTTTCACTCCAGTGAATCATCCAACTCGGTTGTAATCCCAAAACAATAATAAATAAAGCCAAAGCAATTTCGGGAAATCTTTCGGGCCAGGTACTGCGAGGAATGCGCGATAATTCGGGGGTTAAACGACCAAAGAAAACCCGATTAATCATCAGCAGAAAATACACTGCGGTTAAACCACTAGCGACCAAACATAAGAGCGTTTGTATCGGAAAAATCGGGAAACTGCCACGAAAAACTAAAAATTCGGCGATAAATCCCACCATTCCGGGGATGCCGGCGCTGGCCATAGCCGCTAAAATCATTAACATTCCCGTGATTGGTAAACCTCTTTCTGGATTTAATAAACCGCGTAGATAATCCACATCCCGACTGCCGGTTTTTTTATACACTACTCCCACCAACAAAAATAACAAAGCGGAAATTAAACCGTGACTAATCATCTGCAAAATCGCCGCAGTGATGCTTAATCTGGTGGTGGCCGCCGCCGCTAGTAAAATATAGGCCATGTGGGAAATGGAAGAATAGGCGACTACTTTTTTCATATCCTTTTGGGCAATAGCGCAACTGGCCCCGTAGAGGGCGCTGATAGCTGCTATCGTTGCTAACCAAGGGGCGATAGTCACCCAAGCATCGAGGAATAAACCGACTCCAAAGCGCAGCAGTCCATAGGTTCCTAATTTGAGTAATATTCCCGCTAAAAGCACAGAAACGGGGGTAGATGCTTCCACGTGGGCATCCGGTAGCCAAGTATGAAAGGGAAAAATCGGGATTTTGATTGCTAATCCAATCAGAAGGGGTATGAGGAGCAGTAATTGGGTTTTAACGTCTAAATTGTTCGATAAAAGGGGATTATAGGCGAAATTATTAGCACCGGTTAGCCAAACTAAGCCGAGGAAGGAAATTAGCACTAAAAAGCCTGAAATTGCCGTGTATAATAAAAATTTCATGCCCGCGTAGCCGCGTCTTTGACCCCCCCAAATGGCAATGAGAAAGTAAAGGGGGACGATTTCTAATTCGTAAAATAGGAAAAATAGCAGTAAATCCTGCGCTAGAAAGGCCCCCGCTACTCCGGCATTGAGTAACAAGAGCAGAGAATAGTAAAATTTCGGTCGGTTAACCTCTGTGCCACTAGCATAAAGAGCAATTATTGTCAAGATGCTGTTAAGAAAAAGTAATGAAAATGATAAGCCATCGACACCGAGGGCATAGTTGAAACCGAGGAAATTAATCCAAGGCAGGTTAACCGTGAACTGCATTTGCGGGTTACTAGGGTCAAATTGCCAGCCAAGGAGAATATTAAGCAGTAAGAGAACGACAGCAAGAGTTAGAGCTAATCCTCGCACTTTTTTCGCCTCTAGAGGCGTGTAGGCAATCAGTATCGCCCCTATAATCGGTAGCCAAATAAAAGCGTTGAGCATTCTTTACTTTAATGGGGATGATAAACCTTCCCATTATTGCCTGAGCGGTCAATCTTTAGCAAGATAGCTATCAACTTTTAAGTAGGGAGGCACAATCATTTGTAGGATGGGTTAGCGGTAGCGTAACCCATCGGGGCGTTGGGTTTCATGCTTCAACCGTTCGGCAAAAGCTCACGGCCGAAGCCCAACCTACGTTCATCTTATATTTAATTCCACCCACCTACTTAACATTCATTTTTGAAATAACTATATCTGGTTTTTCCCGTTTCTGTGTCGAGGGGAGAAGAATAGGGATAATTTTCCAGAAATATAGTCTTCAAAACCTTGCCTAGTAAAACTACTAGGAATGATAAGCCCTGATTATCACACAAATTCGAGAAAAGCCAAAGTTCTAATCATTAGGTGTGTTATTAATATTTATTAAGTTTTGGTTAATTATATTAAGTTTTGGTTAATTATATTACGTTTCAGTTAATTATATTACGTTTCAGTTAATGCCGAGAAAATATGCTAAATTGATGGTCAAGGTTAAAGAGGGGTGCAAAGCCAATCGCCTCTTACCCTTCTCAGAAACAGAAAAACTAGGCAACTGATACTAATTTTTAACAGTCGTAACTAACATCTGAAAATTCCGCTCTCAGAAGGAAATTGCGCTTTGGAATAATCAACTAGGTTGTCATTACTTTTCAAAAATGATCTGAGGCTAACTCAGCCCAATAACGTGGTTGAAGCCCCCATTTTTCCGTTGCCTCCTCGCTTACATTAATAACCTATCAACATACCATACCTTGACTTACCATGCTAAGAACAAGCAGTTACACGATCTATGTTGACTTACCTAGCAGTACCGACGAAATGCTGCTAGTCCATGGTTACACGGGAGCTTATAACAAAGTTTCTCGAAGGGTTGCCACCTATTTGCGTTCCCTGGAAGTGAAAGCACCACCTAAACCTTTATACGGAGATTGGACTCCTGAACCGGCTATTAATGGGGAAATCACACCTCCCGCTGAAGCAACAATTGAGTTACTGAAAAAGCGGGGATACTTGACGAAAATGACACCAGAGGAAGAGGAGGCATTCTTTGTGAAGTTGGCAACCAAGCTGCATCATTTCCAGAAGCGTTTGATGCCAACTTATGTTTTCATGCCTACCTATAGTTGTAATCTGCGCTGTCCTTATTGTTTTCAAGATCACATGAGGACAGATCCGGCCTACAAGCATTTATTAACAAGAATGTCCCCGGAGGTAGTGGATAGAATTTTTGCCGCTATGCCTGCCATTGAAGCGGCTCACGGCGTAGCAGAAGATGCTGATTTACCTCGCAATATTACTCTTTTTGGTGGCGAGCCTTTATTAGCAGAAAACCGCTCAACAATTGAATATATCCTTGAACGCGCCTTCGCTTCAGGCAAGGCAAATTTCTCAGCGATTACCAATGGAACAGAGTTAGAAGCTTATCAAGATTTACTGGCTCCAGACAAAATTTCTTGGCTACAAATCACTTTAGATGGCATTCCCCAGGAACATGATAAGCGCCGAATTTATGCGGACGGTAAAGGTTCTTACGAGAAAATTGCCCAGAATATTACCCGGGCATTAGATTTGGGAGTCCGGGTGGCGGTGCGAATGAATATTGACAGGAACAATGTTAATAAACTGCCCGATTTGGCTGATGAAATTGTTGCTAGAGGCTGGAATAAATACAAAGGATTTCAGGCTTATACTGCCGTAGTTACTGCGTCTAATAGCAAAACTGAGGTCAAAACTACATTAAATTCTTGGGAATTAGATTTGCAACTAAACTCCCTGCGCCAAGAACATCCCAATATGAGGGTAATTGACCGACCGGATGATGGATTGATGGCGAGGGTCAGAGAGATTTTTGCAGAGAATAGAGAGCCGATAAATTCTTTCAAAGCAAGTTTCTGTGCTGCCCATAACAAAATGTACGTTTTCGATCCTTTTGGGGATATTTATGCTTGTTGGGAGAAAACAGGAGATCCGAAAATTCGCATTGGTCACATAACAGAAGACAGTCAAGTTATCTTAAATGAAGAATTAAACCAAACCTGGCGAAATCGCACGATTGTTTCTAACCCAGTTTGTCGCAAGTGTCGCTATTCTTTTTCCTGCGGAGGTGGGTGTGCTGCTGTCGCCATGAGTAATAAGGGCAAATTCTATACCAATTATTGTGATGGTTTTGCCCATCGCTTTCGAGCCAGTGTAGCTGAAGCATATTTAGATTATGTAGCTGGTACGGAAGTAGAAGAAAGACAGGAGCTTTTGTGTCCTGTATAAACGGTCTTTATCTGTCAAGCTGTGCCTGGGGAGAGTTATCTTTCTCAACCCAATTGTTCAAGTCAACTTAATCCAACTAAAAGGAGAATACCATCATGGATGACGAAACTAAAAAGATTCAACCTGAAATCGAGAACTTGAATCTTGATGAAATTGATGTTGAAGAACTGGAAAAGCGTCTTGAGTTAGCGGTGGGAACTGCAGCCGCCTGGAGTTGTGAGTGTGATGGATTAAAAGAATGCAAACTTACTATTATTGACAAGCCCGTCCAATAGTCAAATAGGCGATATCAACGAAATTGATTCCCGATAATTGATTGATTTTTTGTTTTTTGCAATAGTCTATTATTAAGCTTTGAACAGCACAAAAAAGGCACTTTTGGCAGATAAAGTCATTGCGATTAATAGGCTATTCTTTATCTCAAATCATGTCATAAAAGGAGTTTCATCTATGATTAAACAAGATTGGCTTTCAATAATTAATCCAGAAAATGAACAGATAGCAAAACATCGATCTCATTTACGGGTTCTGTGGACAAATCAACTTATATTTAAAGACTTAGAAGACAATCTCAATTTGCAAACAATTTGCGATTATTTCATCTATCTTTTCAGAGAAGCCTTTTCTTCGGACTCTTTGCTGCTTGGCGAAATGAGAATATTAGCTTTGGCGGGGCAGCTTTTTGCCAATTCGCTCGTCTTGTCTGACAAATTAATAGATCGGCAATATATTGAATTGAACGTCTCTAGTTTACTAGAGATTCAGGCAAAACAATTTGAATCCTATCATCTGCTCCATCAAATATTTCCCCCTAATACAACTTTCTGGCAAAGGTTTCGAGGTTATTTATCTCAATACACTCAAGCTTGTCTTGAGGAAAATGATTTTATTTCAGGAAAACGTCCTTGGAGTGAATATACAGAATCAGTTGCCATTCAAAGTATTAGGGATAGAACTGGAGTTGCCAAAACTGCGATTGCCGGCTTGGTAGAATTAGCTCAGGAGGACAAATATTTAAATCAACTAGAGGAATCAATTAGTAATTTTTATGTGGCGAACCAAATGCTTGACGATCTTCTAGACTGGAAAGAAGATATAGAAACTGGGATACCATCTTTATTGCTGTCTCGCCTCATAGATAAATCACCGCACCAATACAGCCAGGAAGAATTAGAAGAATTACGAAAAAAATTAAATCATAAAATTTATTATCAAGGACACGCTAATTATGTCTTAGAACTTGCCTTAAAACATCTCGATCAGGCAGAAATATTAAAAGAAGAATTGCCAGAACTACTCTGGTGGAATGTGACCTCAAAACTACGTCACAAATGTCAGACATTAATTGAAGATATAGCTGGCATCGTCCAGAAAAACCTAGAACGTGCTAAAAAACAGCCTAAATTTACTTTAACCCCGCCTCTGGCTGCAAGTGAATGGCAACAACTGTCATGGGATGGCTTGAATTTTATTATCAAACAGTGGCAGTTAGGCTTTGGGGAAGCTAGACACATCATGGTATTTGCCCAAGAGCAAGGATTTAGTTCTTCTCAAGAATACCAGTATGGAGATGTGTTTCAAAGAGCATTAATTGCCGATGCTTTATGTGATGTCGATGAACAGTTAGGTGGGTTACTCCAGCCGTTACTAAAAGAAGAAGTAAACTATCTCCTGAACTGTCAGCGAACAACAGGAATTGGCGGCTGGAGTTATTTTCCTGACTTGCCAGAATTGTCACCCGATGCCGATGATTTAGCACAGATAATGCAGGTTTTATTTCGTTTGGGTCATGGCGCAGAAATTGTAAAATTCTGCGAAACTCCTTTGAAATTTCTTTTAGAAGATTGTGCCTATCCTGATGGTAGTTTTGAAACCTGGATTATCCCCCAAAATCAGCGGACACCGGAACAAGAAAACCAAGCTAAGTGGGCAAAAGAGGCTTGGGGAACTGGACCTGATACCGATGTAATTGCCAATTTAGTCTATGCTCTTTGGTTGTACGATTCACAACGTTTTTCTGATCAAATTAAACAGGGAATCAGCTATTTAGAATCTCAACAACAGGCTGACGGTAGTTGGTTAAGCAGTTGGTATCACGGTCCCTATTATGGCACTTACGTCTGCTTGAGACTGTTAGCCGCTACTAAACCGGATTCACCGGCGATTTCCCGCGCCTCGAACTTTTTGAAAACTCACCAACATTCTGATGGAGGTTGGGGACTGACAGAGGACAGTGATTCCCTTAGTACAGCCCTATCTTTGTTGGGATTGGCGGCTGTTGCCAAGCTGGGGGGAGGTGAGGAGAATAATAATTTAGCTACTCCAGCTTTGTCATTTCTGCAAAGTTGTCAGCAACCAGATAAAGCTTGGGAAAATTGTCAATTTATTCGCATGGAAGTGGGGCGTGCTTCCGGTCAAGTCTATCAAATTCTTTCCTATGGCAGCCGTACCATAACTAGCACCTTCGTGATGAAAGCAGCTAATGCTTGGCATCAACTGAGCAGACAGACTATTTTATAGGGAAATCAGAGAAAAATTGCACCAACTATGGACAGATTGCCAGAAATCCAGGGAATTCAAGAACGACTGATAGTTGATACATCTGAAGGTCGTCCAGTTTATCTATTAGCAGTGGGAACAAATCCCACCTATATTAGACTGTCATCTACTTCCTATTACCTTTTGGAACAGCGCAGCTTGGGAGTTTCCTTCGAGTCAGTGGCTGAAGATCTGAATAAAAAAGGACAGCAGGTATCACCTGCTCAAGTTGAAGCAGCTTATCATAAAGTATTAGGACAAATTAATGAAATTGAGCGCAATCCTAAGTCAAAGCAGTCAGAATTTTTCTTCCGATTTCCCCTACTGCCGAAAAGTTGGGTTCGTCCCATCGCAGCTTCTCTTTCTTTTGCCTTTTCTAAAATTAGTGTCTATTTTTTTCTAGGTTTCATGGCACTAGCCGTTGCTATTGCTCCCCATAATGATTTTAATCTAGAAGTTACCCCAGATGGCTTGTTCTGGGGCTATTTACTATTTCTATTTTCCTTGATAATTCATGAATTAGGTCATGCGAGTGCCTGTAGCCGTTATGGTAGTGAACCCAGTGATATTGGGTTTACTTTCTATCTAATTTGGCCAGCTTTTTATAGTGATGTTAGTTCCGCTTGGCGACTCAAGCGTTGGCAAAGGGTAATTGTCGATATCGGCGGCGTATTTTTCCAATTGGTAGTTGCTGCTGTTTATGTTATAATCTATAAATTTACTGATTTGCTGGCCTTTAAACTCGCTCTCTTGATGATTGTGGGCAGTTGTCTATTTACCCTCAATCCAGTCTTTAAGTTTGATGGCTATTGGTTCCTTGCTGATGCTTTGGGGGTGACAAATTTAGCGGCGCAACCCTTACGCATTTCTCATTATTTCTTGAATAAATTCAGGAAACGTCCAGTAAAACCTTTACCTTGGCCTCCCATAATTTTGATAATTTTAACCTTATATACTTTCCTGAGTTTTGCTATTTGGGGATATTTTCTTTGGTTCATTTTTCCTCTCTTCTGGCAAGAATCAGTCAAGTATCCCCAAGCAGTAGTTTCAATTACTTCTAAGCTTTGGCATTGGCCTCCTATTTTGGGTTTAGAAGAATTAAAAGCTTTTGCTACTTCAACTTTTCTGCTTGCTATTTTTGGCTTGATGGTATGGCGTTTAATTCAAGCCCTAATTAATCTAAAATTCCGCCGTCAAACTGAATCAGGAGGGAACTAATGAAAATTTTTGATTATTGGCAAATTGCCAGTCAAAATCTCCTCAAAAATAAACTGCGTAGTAGCCTGACTATGCTAGGGATTATTGTGGGTAATGCTTCCGTCATCACCTTATTTGGAATTGGTCAGGGAACACAAAATTTAGCAGCCCAGCAGTTTCAATCCTTGGGAACTAATGTTTTATTTGTCGTCCCTGATGTCAGCGATGGTTGGGGGACTACTTATCAAAAACCGAGAAGTTTAGTATTAGAAGATGCTAGAGCGATTGCCACTCAAGTGCCGGCGGTGTCAGAAGTTGCTCCTGAAATTCAATCGACCGAAGTGGCAAATTACGGCAGTAAAACCTTTGAGACTCGTGCTATTGGCACCACACCAGAATATCTCTCGGTGCGAAATTTTGATGTAGCTAAGGGGCGATTTTTGAATGAATCAGATATTGAAAGCAATAATTTAGTCGTGACTTTAGGACCAGAATTGGCAACAAAATTATTTAACCAAGAAAATCCTCTAAATCAATATGTGCGGATTAGAAATATTGATTTTCGCGTTATTGGAGTGATGAAACCGAAAGGTTCAGTCTTAGGAACCAATTTAGATGATGTTGCCATGATACCAGTTACCACAATGGCTAATCGCCTGACTGGAAGAACCTCTTCTGCTGGTATAGAACTATCCTTTATTTCCTTTTCAGCACAAGATAAAACCAGAGTAGAAGCCGCCCTATTTCAAGTAAGAAATCTACTGCGACAGCGCCATCAGGCTTATGACTTTAGCATACAAACTCAAAAAGATTTGTCAGCAACTGCCGACCGGATTGCCAGCGCCCTGACTTTATTCTTAGTAGCGATCGCCAGTATCTCTCTTTTCGTCGGCGGCATTGGTATCATGAATATTATGCTGATTTCTGTAAGTGAGCGCACTTCAGAAATTGGACTACGAAAAGCAGTAGGAGCATCTGGCCGCCAGATTCTCATGCAGTTTCTTATTGAAGCAGTTATCCTTTCGGTACTTGGGGGGTCAATCGGCGCTTTTGTGGGAGTCGGCGGCAATATCCTCGTTGCTAGTTTTACTCCCCTCAAAGCCAGCATTTCTCCTCTAGTGATTGCTTTAACTTTAGGTGTGTCGGGAAGTATCGGACTATTTTTCGGAGTCGCCCCTGCCCGACAGGCAGCCCGACTAGACCCAATTGTCGCCTTGCGGAGTATATAAAACCTAACTATGCAAGTTCCAGTGATCCCCAAAATTACCCTCAAGCTCCCCCGTACCTGGACGATGGGAATCCTCACCGTCGGCATCATCGGCAGCACTGCTACAGTTTACCTAACATCGCGCCATCCCGCTGCTCCCACAGACATCAATCACCTCACGGTTGCCGTCAAACAAGAGAACCTTACCTTAGAAATTCAAGCCAGCGGCAGAGTCAGACCGATTGAAAGCGTCAATATCAGTCCCAAAACTTCCGGGCGTTTGACAGAACTTCTTGTGGAAAAAGGAGATCGGGTCAAGGAAGGGCAAGTTATCGCCCGCATGGAAGATACAGAAATTCGCACCCAACTAATAGAAGCGCAGGCTAACCTCAGTCGTCAGGAAGCCCGTCTCGCTGAATTGCTGGCGGGCAGCCGCCCTGAAGACATCGCCCAAGGTCTTGCCCGTTTGAGCCAAACCGAAGCCCGTCTCGCTCAATTACTGGCGGGCAGCCGCCTTGAAGACATTGCCCAAGCTCAAGCTCAACTAGAAGCAGCCCAAGCCAAAGAAAGACTCGCCATCGCTAGACTGGAGAGGAACCGACAGCTTTTAGCTGATGGAGCGATCGCGCAAGATCAACTAGATGAAGCTACTGCCGATGCTGAGAGTGCTGCCGCTAACAGCCAAGAAGCGATCAACCAATTAGCTAAACTGAAAAATGGCAGCCGCCCCCAAGAAATTGCCCAGGCGCGTGCCGAAGTTGCTGAAGCTAAATCCGCACTAACAAAATTGGAAAATGGCAGCCGCCCCCAAGAAATTGCCCAAGCGAGGGCGGAAGTCGCCGTAGCCAAAGCTCAAGTTTTGCGGGTTCAATCCCAAATGCAAGATAGCGTGGTTGTGGCTCCCTTTTCCGGCTTGATTACTCAACGCTACGCCAGCATCGGTGCTTTTGTCACCCCAACTACTTCCGCTTCTAGTAGTGCTTCTGCTACTTCTACTTCCATTGTTGCTTTAGCCACGGGATTGGAGATTCTCGCCGAACTTTCAGAAGTAGATATTAGTAAAATAAAAGTCGGACAAATGGTACAAATTCGTACTGATGCCTATCCGCAAAAAGTCTTTCAAGGTAGAGTCCGCTTGATTGCCCCAGAAGCAGTCAGGACTAACAATGTCACCTCTTTTCAGGTACAGATAGCCATTGAAACGGGACAGGAAAAACTCCTGTCGGGAATGAATGTGAGACTGACTCTTTTAGGGTCCTCAATTCCTCAGGCTTTAGTCGTACCAAATGTCGCTGTTTTAACTCAAAATGGCAAGACTGGGGTATTAGTTCCTAACCAGGAGAATAAACCTAAATTCCGTCCGGTGACTATTGGCCCAGTTATCGGCGATAAAACTCAGGTTCTTAATGGGGTTAAAGTTGGAGAGCGGGTATTTATCGACTATCCTGAAGATTCTCCTTAAAGTATCTGTTTGGATCAGCTATAATTATCGTCTGGGGTTTGACTCGGTGTCAAAAAAGTTTCGGCTAATTTAATTAAAGTGGTTTGATTAATCTTCCCTTGAGGACTTTTTGGTATCTCTGGTAATTTTATCCAATGTTTCGGCAGTTTATAATTGACTAATTTATCTTTAATCTGGGATTGAATAATTGTCTGGCATATCTGAGAATTAACGGGGACATAAAAAGCGACAATTACCTGTCCCCATCGAGAATCTGGCAATCCTAAAACCACCACATCTTTAACTAAATTAGTTTGTCTAATGGCAGTTTCTACCTCAAAAGGATAAACATTTTCTCCTCCGGTAATTATTTTTTGACTATCGCGACCAATGATATATAAATAACTACTTTCATCCAAGTAACCTAAGTCATCAGTCTCGAAGTAGCTTGCTTGATTAAGATGGGGATAATAGCCTAAAAATAAAGATTTCGCTTCAATAATAATTTTCTGGTTATCGGGATTAATTTTTATCTGAGCATGGGGTAATAGCTGTCCATTACTATTATTTCCTTGTCGAAAATCTTCCGGTTTAAGGGTGACAATTTGTGAGGCAGTTTCCGTCATTCCATAGGTGGGAGACAGAGAAATATTATATTCTCTAGCTTTTTCTGGTAAAGATGGCCATGCGGGGGAACCTCCTAGTAAAACTGTTTTAAAATTGGCTAACCAGCGAGGATCATTTTCTAGAAAAAATTGTAATTGAGTGGGTACTAAAGAGATAAAATAATCTTGAAGATTGAGATTATTTATGCGCTTTTGTTTGATTTTATGGTAAGGAATAACAGCAAAATCTCCCCCTGTTAAAAAACTTCTCAGAAACTGCATTAAACCACTAACATGATATAAAGGCAGTAGGCAAAAAGAGTTAACCTGCTTGACTTGAAAATATTCAGAGAAACCTTTAACAGAAGCAGTTAAAGTTAACCAGTTATGGATAGCAAAGCGAATTTTTCCCGAGGTTCCCCCTGTGGGTATCATCAGAGAATTAGTCAAAGGATTTACAGGAGGAGAATTATGGTGATAAACCTTGATATTTTCACCAAAAATATAATCGGGTTGAATCAGAGAGAAAACCTGTTGCCATTCGTTAGTTTTCCAGTCGGGATTAGCTAAAAATAGGCAACTTTTTGACCTGACGGCAGCCAAGAATATAGCTAAGAATTTAAGGGGATTGCCTTCAGCAAGCAGTATAGTTAATCGAGGATTATCTGCGGCGATAAATTTCTGAGAATAGGACTGATATAATTGATAAAATTTCTGGCTATTGTATCCATATAACCAATCTTTTTGACTGAGATATGCTAATTGTTTGCTGATGTCGTCCACAGTTTTTCTAACCAATCGGGGTCACTATTATTAAACCATTGTTGCACACCAAAACCTAAAGCTCGCTCCTTTCTGGGGTATTCTTGTGCTAGACGTAAAGCGGATTTTCTGCCGATATTAGTTTCTAAAACCGAGGAAAATACTAAATCTAAGGGATATTTTTTCCAGAGATTTATTAACCCTTGGATTGAACCAGTAATAGCAGGTTTAATCACAAAAATTCCTCGCCATCCCCGTTGATAACATTCCTCTATTTGTCGAAGATTGGCTACGGATTCATCTAAGGCAATCCCCGTGGTAAAATTTTGACTTAATTGCAACATTTCCTCTAATTGAGATGGGGGTAAAGGTTGTTCGATAAATTCAATTATTTTAGATTCA
Source organism: Microcystis sp. M31BS1 (assembly GCF_020245285.1). Taxonomy (NCBI): domain Bacteria; kingdom Bacillati; phylum Cyanobacteriota; class Cyanophyceae; order Chroococcales; family Microcystaceae; genus Microcystis; species Microcystis sp. M31BS1. Next base: position 902 of record NZ_JADBVE010000117.1, on the reverse strand, counting down.
TCGGCAATTTTTAACCAGATTTTACTCTCAGCAATACTTAATCCTCCATTGGCATCTAAACGCAATTTAATTTCCTGGGGTAATCGGTCAATTAATTTTTCAAATAAGTTTAACTCTTGTGGGAGAGAATTGACCGCAATTTTCCATTTATAAGTATTAGTTTGATTGGTGGCTAGAATATCATCCAGACAGGGAAATACTGCCGCACCAGTGGGTAATAAATAACTATAATTTTTCGGTTCTAATTCTCTTGATTGATTCTCTATACTCAAATTTTCTAAAGCTGATTCAAAGGCAAATTGACAAGCGGGAAATTGTTCAGGAATAGAAAAAATTGAAGTTATTGATAGGGGATTTTCGAGACTTTTACAGAATAATATTGCTGCCGATAATGTTTCTGAACCAAATTCAGGTAAAGGAGCAATTTCTCCCCATCCAATACGTCCATCTTCCGCTTCTAAGCGAATAATAATTCCTTCCCTAATTTCCCATAGTCCGTGATGGGTTTGTAGGGGACGCAGCAAAGGACGCTGATAAACACGAAATTGCCAGAAATACATGATTAACTATAAGTAGTAGTGAAAAGCTTAACATGAGCAGGCGTTGGGTTTCATGCTTCAAACCAACCTACGTTCTTTATAGAGTTTGTCAGCGAAACGTTTTTTTGTCTTAAAGTCCAGAAAAAGGGTTTCTCCGAGAAACCCTTTTTCTAGGTGACTTAGAAGGAGAGCTTAGACACTTAGATAAAGAAATTACCCACCGGAATGTTCCCTAAAGCTGGTAAAGTACCAGTAAATCCGGTGATATTTATTAATAAATCATTGCTGGATTGGAAGCCAGCCGTGCTATCATTAATAACGAGATAAGTTCCAGCTATTGCACCGGTTGTTACCTGCACTAAG
>NZ_JADBVE010000116.1:0-46537 GCF_020245285.1 Microcystis sp. M31BS1 | reverse complement strand
TTCATAATAAATTTGGCAGAGGATTAAAGATTAGTTATTGTGACTAACTCTTTTGGTTAGAACAAGATAAACTTGAGAATCTTCGGTCAAATTTATTGACTCAAAATCAGCTATACTTAATTTAAATGAAACAGCCCTACCCTTAATAAGGGGGGTGCCGATAGGTGGGGGGATCCCCCTTAATAAGGGGGGCTGACGATTTTAACACCTACCTACTTAGCTTGCCGTAACAAGGGAAAATTGCTAGTTTTTGTGGCTCTTCGGTTTGTGTTATGCAATGGACGGGGGTTATAAGGGATGGAACCCTTATATAGAAAGGGATTTAGCGATTTTTGTCAATTGTTTTTTATCTAGAGCGAACTAATCAATTAAGTCTCTTGCCAGATAAGGATTTAGTCGATTTATGCCCCCCTATCGAACCATAACAAGTAACGAAGAGCCGTTTTTGTCTGTGGCTAAAAATACAGACGAAGCAATCATCACCAGCTGACTTTGCCTTTGAGCTTGTTAATTTTTCCCTTACCGATTCCCGATACTCGATCCAAATCTTCTAGGGAAGTAAAGGGTTTTTCTTGCCGGGCTGCGATAATTTTTTCGGCTAATTTGCCACTGATACCGGGTAAAGTATCTAATTCTTCTTTTGTGGCAGTGTTTAAATTAATTAAGCGATCGCTTTTAATTGTTACAGATTGGGGGCAGTTTTTTCTATCCTGTTCGATCCGATTTTTAATAGTTTCCGGCAGTCCTAATTTAGCGGTACGGTAAAGATATTGAAATTCTCGATCGAAATGAGCAGCAACGGTGGGATTATCGATAATAACTAAAGCTTCATCATTTTGATGGTTAGCAGCTTTTGACCAATTATGAGAACCAGTAATCACAATTTTATCATCGATTAAACCGAATTTATGGTGTAATTTATCTCCCGGGGCTAGAGCGGGAACTCCTAGGGTATTAATTGGGTTTTGCCAAGGCTGATTATCTGGTTCATAACGACATTTATTACTGAGAGCAACTCCTAATAAATCTAATCCTTCGCTATAGTATCGGAAGGCAAAACTAGGATCAATTAAAGCTTTAATTTCTATCCCTTTTTGATGTCGTTGGGCGAGAATATTAGCCAAAGGCTGTTCCGTCAGGACAAACAGGGCTAAATTCACGGATTTTTTAGCTTTATTTAAAGTTTCACCGATCAGACCATTGCTAGTAATTGCCCAGGGATAAGCGGTAGAATCGGGGGAAAATTTGACCGTCAGACTACTATTACCGATAGTAATTGTTTGTGGTTTTCTCTGGGGTTTATCTAAGCCAAATTTAGGACTATCTTCCCTTCCCCACATCAGATTAAATTCTCTTTGAAAAACTCTAGCTAGTGGGGGATTAGTAATTACTAATAAGTGATTGGCATTCCCGACAGTTTTGGGATTAGAAAAGTCTCCATGAATATCACTTAAGGTATAGTTAGCTGAACTGATTAAAGTAGTGTAATTATCAATAACCATGAATTTATGGTGCATTAAACCACTACCTTTTGAGCGATCTGCACTATCATCAATTAGGGGAATACCAGCTTTTTTGAGGATAGTAATTGCATCTCTTTGGGCGATTTCCTCTGGACTTAATTTACCATCTCGATTTATATCAACTAAATCAAAAAGATTTTGATAACGTTCCTGTTCTCGATCGCTTGATTTTTCTCGGTTTTTAGCTAAACTATGAATAGGTTTATTGTAAATATTTTCGAGGATAACCCTAACTTTAATTCCCTGCTGCTGACGAGCAACTAAAGCTTGAGCGATGGCGGGTAAACGTAACTCTTGCACCGCTAGATTGATCGAACTTTTTGCCGAGTTAATATTATCAATAATAACCTGTTCTAAATTATCCCCTGGGCGATTAATTTGGCGATAGGGATCGGTATAATTTGAACCCTGGGCCTGATTATAATTAAAATAGACTTGAATATATGGATCTTGGGGCAAGGGTTGGGGACGATTTTGGATAACATTGAGAGAATGACAACCCCACAAAAGAAAAACTGTTCCTAACAAAAATCCTAACTGTTTCATAGTCCGAATTTTTTTTAATCTCAATTTATCTATTGCCATTTTTATCCACATAATTATCATTATCCCAGTATTCAGGAGGAGTCAGGAGAGAATTTTTACCTAAGGAGGTTCTCGGAAATCGGTATGTACTAAATTGATTATAAGTAGTCGGACATAAATTCTGTTGTCTATCTTAAGAAATGTAAATTGCCGCAATTCTGACTGACTACTGACTACTGACTCCTTACCCCACAGTTAACTTTACTTTTGTCCAACTACTTAATCAATCCTGATTCTAGATTGAAGACGATGACTTTGTCCTTGATTGCTTAAATCGCTGACCAAAGATCTGAGATCTAGTTAGTGAATTTTGTTATAATCTAGGGAATAATAGCACTGTTCTTCTAGATCTGGGTTTTACCATGACTGAACTTTTACCCCAATGCAGTAATCTGGCTGGTAATGTTAACAGTATAATTGAACTATTCAAAGGCGAATCCTCTCTCCGCAATCAACAGGATACCAGCAAGATAGAAATTGCCCTACAAAAAGCCATTTCTCCCAAATTTGAAATCGTTTTTGCCGGTGCTTTTAGTGCTGGGAAATCAATGTTAATCAATGCACTTTTAGAGCGAGAATTGCTCTATAGTGCCGAAGGACACGCAACGGGTACAGAATGTTATATTGAGTACGCAGAAGCTGATGAGGAAAGAGTGGTTTTAACCTTTCTCAGCGAAGTAGAAATTCGTACTTTAGTCGATACCGTCTGTCAAAATCTGCAATTAACCAATCCCAGTAACATTAATTCCCCGGAATACTGTAGCCAGTTAAACCAATACTGTCAAAAAATTATCGAACAGGAAGGGGGAGAAGGCAAATCCGAGCGAGCTAAACAAGCTCAGGGTTTAAAATTATTAATTGAAGGATTTACTCAAAATCGTGAGCGGATCCATACGCTGCATAATGCCACCTATTCCATGGAACAATTTCACTTTTCTAATTTAGCAGAAGCGGCAAGTTTTGCCCGTCGTGGTAGCAATAGTGCCGTCTTAAAACGTCTAGAATATTACTGTCATCATCCTCTCCTTAAAGATGGTAACGTTTTGGTAGATTTGCCCGGTATTGATGCCCCAGTCAAAAAAGATGCCGCGTTAGCCTATCGTAAAATAGAGCATCCTGATACTTCGGCAGTGGTTTGTGTTTTAAAAGCTGCTTCTGCGGGAGAATTAGCCACAGAAGAAACGGAATTACTCGAAAAAATTCGCTCTAATGCTGGTATTCGTGATCGAGTTTTTTATGTTTTTAACCGCATTGATGAAACCTGGTACGCAGCCCAACTAAAACAACGTTTAGAAAACCTGATTCAAACGCAATTTCGTGATACTTCCCGCCTCTACAAAACCAGCGGACTTTTAGGATTTTATGGGTATCAGGTAAAAAATCAAACCAATATTAATCAGCGTTATGGTTTAGATTCTATACTTTGCCGAAAGTGTTAAAAATTTAGGAGGACAAGAAGAAACACCGCAATTTGTCAGCGAGTTTAATAACTATTGTGCCAACTCAGGTAAATTACTGGCAACTCCCTTTAAAGTTTCCATCCACGGTTATGAAACTCCTAATAAAAATTATTTCCGAGTTTTAAGCGAGTGGGGAAATCCTTTACTAGAGCAGTTAATTGCTGATAGTGGTATCGCAGAATTTCGCACGGCAATTACTCGTTATCTCACGGAGGAAAAGCGTCCGCAATTGTTTGCAACTTTAGCTGATGATTTACAATCTCTCTGCATTACTCTCAAAAATCATTATCAAGAGATTTATCGTGATTTAGAAAGTCAACCACGAGAAATTGAGGCGATGAAAGCTCTGGAGTTAAATCACCTCAATCAAGAGTTAAAGGAAGTGGGAGAGAAATTAACTAAACATATCGATGGTTATGTCAATGCTGTCGTGGTTAATAGCGATGAAAACTTTGAGGAAGACTTTAAGAAACTGAAAGCGAGAATGGTATCAAGATTGGATGAGTTATTAAATACTTTTTCTGTTAAAAATGCTTACTCGCAAGCGACTTTAACTCATCCTCGCAATGCTACAGCACCTTTATTAGCAGTATTAGTGGAAGCTTTTTATTATCTGTCTAACCAGCTAGAAGATGTGTTAATTGAGGAGTCAACCAGTTTAATTAGTCGCTTTTGTCAGCGTCTTTTAGATGCGGTAAGGCAAGGTGATTATTATCGGCAAGTATATCGTTTATTGGGTAACAATGGTGGCATAGAAAATCAGCTAAAACAGCTAGAATTGCAGTTAATTCATGCCTTGATTTCCGAAGCAAAAACTGAGTGCGATCGCTATGTACGAGAAAATCATAATTTTTACAACGAAGGCACTTTTTCGATCTTTCAATTTCGGCAAACTGTGCAACAAACTGCCCAAGGTTATGACTGTGAAAGTATTCTTGCTGCCGAACCTGCTATCCGTCAATTACTTAAGTTAGATTTTGAGCCAAAAGTATCAGCGACAATTCATAAAAATTTCCGCCAAACTGTTAATAATACTCTGAAAAATCAGTTGATACCAATGGCAAAAAAACAAGCGGATACTATTCTACAACAGTTCAATCAAGCTCGTTCTTATCTAGAACAAACTTTAGAACAGGAAGCGGCGGAAAAAATTGCGAATAATGCCCGCAAACAGGAAGAAATTCACCAAAAAATTGAGGATTATAACCAAGCGATCAACTCTCTCAATACTTGTTTAACTGCTATGGGTTTACAGAAAAATAATTTACCTGTAATTGGTGAACAAGAATTAGAGATTGTCCCTGAAGTTGTTAATCACTCCAGTAATTAATATGGGGAGTGGGAAGGTGGGAAGTGGAGGGAAAACCATCCATCTATCAAAAACCGATTTGCTGTCAAAGCAAAAAATTAATTAAAATTAAAACTCATCGGGGGATAAGCGATCGAAGTCTTGTTATTCTTAAACTGGTAGGTTGCGAGATTTTTTTAGGCTCGCAGCTGAACCCGATCAACCGATAACCGATAGAGGGGTGCAGAATGGGAGAATGGTTAGATTTTATCGATGAAGTGGTCACTGTTAATGGCAAAGGTGAGGAAATTAAACGGGAAAAAGTCACTAATCGAGGTTATAAATATTTTTTAAGCAAAAAAACCTTTTTAGAAATGATTTCTATCCCTAGCGGTCAATACCTCATCGGTGCGCCCAAAAGCGAGTTAGGCTGGAAATTGAGTCAAAGTCCCCAATCTCCGGTTAATATTCAGGCTTTTTGTCTGAGTCGCTACCCAATTACCCAACGACAATGGCGCGAGGTGGCAAAATTAGAACCGGTAAATATTGAACTTAATCCCTATCCGGCCCATTTTGAAGGTTATGATCGCCCAGTAGAACAAATTAACTGGTGGGAAGCGGTGGAATTTTGCGATCGCCTATCCCGTCTCACCGGACTCAATTATCGTTTACCCGCAGAAAAAGAATGGGAATACGCTTGTCGGGGGGGTACATCAACCCCCTTCCACTTTGGCCCGACAATTTCCACTGATTTAGCCAACTATTCCGGGGTGGACTGGGATTATGGCGGGAAAGTGTGCAGTTATGGTCGTTATGGGGAAGGTTCCCTAGGATGCGATCGCAGAGAAACCACACCAGTGGGAATGTTTGCCGTCGCTAACCCTTTCGGACTCTACGACCTGCACGGAAATGTCAGGGAATGGTGTGCAGATTACTGGCGCGATAACTACGAAGCAGCCACAATAGAAGATAAAGACAGACGAGTTTTACGCGGGGGTTCCTGGAATGATGGCCCTAACAAATGTCGCTCGGCCTACCGGGTCAAATTTCTGGCTACTGCTGGACTCTATGATATCGGTTTTCGTGTCGTTAGCGATAATTCCCCTTAAATCTAAAAACCGATCACTGATTACTGGTGACAGGGAGGTGAAAAAATTGAAAATAGAACTACCCCAGCAAATAATCAGTGAGTTTTGTCAGAAATGGCAGATATCTGAAATGTGTTTATTCGGATCGGTTTTGCGGGAAGATTTTCGTCCAGATAGCGATATTGATATACTGGTCAGTTTTCAAGATAGTGTTTCTTGGGGACTTCTGGAGTTTTCGAGGATGAAACGGGAATTAGAGAATGTATTGGGACGGAAAGTTGATTTGCTAACGAAAAAATCGATCGAGCAGAGTCATAATTGGATTCGTCAACGAGAGATTTTAGGGACAGCGCAAGTGATTTATGTGGCGGGATAAGGCTTTTTTACTAGATATTGTCCGAGCAGGTCAATTAGCTCGATAATTTGCCGATCAACTGGCAAAATTTGCAGGTGTTTGTCAGACAAATTTTAAAAATGTACCGCTCCTCGATCGAGAGTTAGAATTGATTTTAGAGACAATAAAGGTGATTTAACCAAATGATTGCTAACTTTGACCATAACTATCTTTCCCCAGAAGATTATTTAGCAACGGAGAGAATAGCTAAAGATAAACACGAATATATTCGCGGTCAAACCTACGCCATGGCTGCTGCAAGTAAGGCCCACGGTATGATTATTATCAACTTAGCCACGCTTTTAAAAAACCAGCTGCGGGGTAGTGGTTGTCTTGTCTATGCCACAGATATGAAAGTTCGTCTAGAAATAGCTAATAGTTATTTTTATCCCGATCTTGTGGTCACTTGCGACTCGCGAGATAATCAGTCTTTCTCAGAAGATTTTATCCGTTATCCGCGCTTGATTGTAGAAGTATTATCCCCCACTACGGCTGCCTTTGCTCGCAACGCGCTCGCGAAGCGAGATCGGGGTGATAAATTTGCCGACTATCGTTCCCTTGAAACTTTAGAAGAATACGTTCTTATCAGTCAAGAACGCATCAGTGTGGATTGTTTTCGTCGCAATGACGAAGGATTCTGGGTTCTTTATCCCTACAGCAAAGGAGCAGATATTTATCTAGCTAGTATCGATTTTCACTGTGCGATCGAATCTTTATATGAAGATATAACAGAAATCTGTTAAAAAATCAGATCAGTTTTTTTCTATGTACTATTTACTTTTTACCTGATTAATGCTTGTCATCCTCTCCGCTATTATTCCAGTGGGTTTTATCATCCTCATCGGTGTGATAGCAGGAAAAATTCTCACTGTTGAAGTGCATTCCCTTTCCCAAATCACGGTGTATATTCTTGCTCCCGCTTTGGTGATTGATGGACTCTATCGCACCACTTTATCCGGCAGCAATATCGGTTTAATTCTCCTAGGCTTTGCCCTTATCTCACTGGTAATGGCGATTGTCGTCGAAATTATCGCCTATTGTCTCAGTCTCGATGCTGATACCCGCAAAAGCCTCATGGCTGCCGCCGTGATGCCTAATAACGGTAATATGGGTTTACCTGTGGCTAGTTTTGCCCTGGGTGCGGCTGGACTGGAAAGAGCGATAATCTATATGATTGGCTCTAGTATTCTTTTATTTGGTATTAGTCCCGCTTATTTGCGAGGAAAAAGCTTTCTTTCAGGATTTCGCTTAGTTTTTCAATTGCCCTTAATCTGGTCAATTTTTATCGGCATTAGCTTTCAAACTTTCTCTTTTCATCTTCCCCTGCAATTAGATAAAAGTATTAGCTATCTAGGACAAGCGGCAATTCCTTTGGCTTTAATTATCCTAGGTATTCAATTATCTCAGCAAAAATTAGCGATCGGTAAATTAGAATTATTAGGAGCAGGTTTGCGTCTTTTAGTCGCTCCTCTTTTGGCATTTGCGATCGGCAATAGTTTAGGATTAACTGGTATGGATCTAAAAATTCTCATCCTACAGAGTGCCATGCCCACCGCCGTTAATACTGTCATTTTAGTCACAGAATTCGGTGGTTCAGCCACTTTGATGGCCCGCACAGTTGTGGTCACTACCCTTGCTAGTTTTCTGACTATTCCTTTCTTTCTTTGGTTATTAAAAGTCTATTTATAGCAGTTATCTTAAGGGTGAGGTACGAAGTTTTCGTTTTGTTAACTGTTGACTGAAAATGCTCCAGCACTCCCTTATCCCTTCTCCACAACTCCCACTCTGCAATAACTACTGGCAGCCAGAAATACGTTGGTTCATATCATACTTTGTGCTTTTTGTCAAAAAAACTTTTTTTTTGCAATAAAACTACACAAAAAAAAGATCATCGTTGTGGGTGAAATTGACTGATTTACCCGTCCTAATTAGGATCACCTTGTAGGTGTGGCAAGGGTTTCAACCGTTGCTGCCCAAAAAAGCACAGTATAACCCATTATGAAATTCAGTAAAATCGCTGTTACCACTGTAACATCGTTGTTAAATAAAAATCTTTCTCAATTAATTCTTAAGAATTTGTAAATATTGCGGAATGTTAATTTAAATATTCTCAAGTTTGTGGAGTCAATCAATAATTTTTGCTTATCTTTGTCCAAAATTGGGTTAGAAGTCAGGAGTCAGGAGTCAGGATTCAGGATTCAGGATTCAGGATTCAGGATTCAGGATTCAGGAGATTATTTTTATTTGTTCTTCCCACACTCTACACCCCACACCCTACACCCCACACCCCACTTCCCCAATTCCCCAATTCCCCACACCCTACACCCCACTTCCCACTTCATAATTCATCCCTTGACTGACCCCAGCAATGGCAGCCAAGAGAAGCCAAACAATAGTATTAATCTTGACGTCGGAGAGGGTGACATCGACGAGATTAAATAAAACGCAAGCACCAAAGGCCACCAGATAGGTAAAGATAATTAACTCACCCCCGGCTTTTTGTTGCCGTAGAAAGATAAATAAACGCCACCCTTGGGCATAAATCCAACCCACCCAAACAGACAATAAAATTAAGCCAATAATTCCCGTTTCTGCCATTAACATCAAATATAAATTATGGGGATGACCTAACCACAATCCCTGACTTTTTTCGTAGAGAGGTGTAAAACTGCGTAATCCCCAACCGAATAGGGGTCTTTCTTGGGTCATTTCTAGAGTAAAACGCCATTGAGTTGATCTGAGAGTCCCTAGAGGGCGATTGGGGAACATTTCATCGGATAATCGCGCCCAAATCGCCCTAGGAACCAAAAAACGCAGACTATCCCTGAAAGGATTTGGTCCCCAAGAAGCAAGAGAAATCACCCCCCCCAAGAGGACAAAACCAGCGACTAAGGCATTCCAACCCAGATAAAGGGCGAAAATTAGGCAACCTAAAAAGGCTAAGGCCCAAGCATTGCGAGAATTGCTTAAAAATAGCCCTACACTATCGATAAATATAGTTAAAGTTAAAAACCCGACTTTGAGATTTAAAAGGTTATTTCTTTGTCTGTGCCACTGCCGCCAAGTTAGAATTAATAAACCGATCGCTAAAATCAGAGTTATAAGCAAATAAGCCCCCAAAAGATTAGCATACATAAAAACCGAAGACATCCGCCCCAAAGGTTCACCCCCCACCCCGTAGGGCCAGGTAAAAATCCCTTTTAATGCTTCTGGTTTTTGCCAACCGAGAAAAATTTGTCCCCATCCCATCACCACTACCCAAACCGACGGAATAACCATCACCCAAGCTAGTTGACGCAATTGAGAGGGTTTTTTAATTAATTGTCTGATATTGCTAAAAAAGAAGAAAAAAGGCAGAAAATTTCCTAAACCAATCCAAGCATCCCCCGGAGTTGGGGAAAGACTGGCACTAATCATTAACCAAAGAGTGACGATACCGAGACCTTGATTGAGACGTGACTGGATAATTGCCCGAAAATTGCCGGTAAAAACCCTAATTAAGACGATAATAATGCCGATACCCGCTAACTCCGGCAGCATCATGGCGATAAAAACTGAAAAAAGTATTAAATTCCACTCCCACCCTTGACTAAAAATCTTTTTCATGTTATGCAGGTTGCCAACAATCCTCACGAGTCAGACGAATTTGGGCAAGGGCAAAAATAGTCGGGATAATCCGGCCGTAATCGGTGGCGATCGCTTTCCAACCGAGATCAGCAATAAACCAACCCCATAAAGCCGGTCCTACCAAACTTAACACGGTTCTGACGGCTCCGTAGCGGGCTGCCGCCCTAGTCATGCCCTGTTTAGCCGTTTGTAGGGCGATTTGATTAACAATTGTCCCACCCTGGACTAGGGCAGTTTTTGCCCCTTGATAGCGGACAAAATGAAGAGCGAACTGCCCGGCGATATGTTTGAGCAGAATCGGTTTCAGGATAGAATTAATGGCGATGACGCTACTGCCTTTGAGGACTATATCAAGGGGATTGTGTTGTAGGTGAACGGGTAAGGGTTGGGGAGTGTGGGAATCCGCGAGCGCTTTTTGAATTTGAATCGAGAGGGATTTTTGTTCCGATGGGGGGAGACGTTTCCAAGCTTTGTTAACGAGGTGAAGATAGATTTCCGCTTCAATTTCCGTTGTCGGCATTTTTTGGGAGTAGGGAACCTTGAGGAAATGACAGACACGGACGAGAATTTGACGATAACTAACTTTTTCGGTTTGACCTTTTAATACTGTCACACCATCGGCAGCCAAATAACGAAAACGATCCTCGACACTATCTAACCAACTATCCCAATCTTGACTTTGAACGGCGATTGCGTCCGGCGCTCGTAGATAATCGAGAGGGTTAAAACGACGGCAAAAGAGGATGTTAGTGATTTGCTGCAGTTCCTCCTCGGTGGCTAACTCCAAAGCTGTGCGTAGTTCGTCCAATGTGGTTTGTCCTCCTCAGCCCCAATAATCAACTTAGTTTCGCTAGTGCTGATTACTACTAATATTAACTCAAGGGTTCACAGGATTAGGAAGGCTAGTGACAAATTTTTCGATTAAGGTTGGGATCATTGGCGCGGGTTTAGCCGGGTTAACCTGCGCTCGTCAGTTGTGCGATCGAGGTTATACTGTTAAGCTATTTGATAAGTCTAGAGGCATTGGTGGTCGTTTAGCCACGCGACGGGTTAATCGAGCTAATCAAGAGATTGCTGTGGATCATGGTTTGCCTTTTTTGACTGTTCAGGGGGAAAAAACGGCGGCTTTAATTGATAATCTTCTGAGAGAGAATATAGTTACTTCTTGGTTTGATTCTAGCTATGTTGCTCCTTCTGGCATCAATAGCGTGGCGAAATTTTTAGCTAAAGGTTTAGAAATTGAACGAGATTTTCTGGTTACTCGTCTGGAAAATCGTCAGGGAAAATGGGTTTTAAACAATAACGGTCAAATTCGGGGGGAGTTTTCGGTGATTGTCCTGGCTATTCCCGCCCCGCAAGCAGCGTTATTGTTAGAAAACTCTCATATAACTACTATGCCAGAATTGCGATCAATCGTTTACGATCCCTGTTTAACGGTTATGGCAGGTTATGGCGATTCTTTACCCGCAGTGACTCCCTCCACCGCTATCGCTTGGTTAGGACTTGATAGCAGTAAACGGCAATCATCCCCTGATTATGTCTTTGTTGTGCATAGTAGTGGAGATTTTGCGGTTAAATATCTCGATAGCGAGGATTTAGAAGCAGTTACGCTAGATTTGCTCGCTCGTGCTTCTTTGACTCTCCCGGATTGGTCTCAGATTCACCGTTGGCGTTATGCTTTAGTCCGTCAGGGTTTAGCTGTACCCTGTTTAAGTGTTAATAGTCCTTTACCTCTAGTTGCCTGTGGTGATTGGTGTCAAGGGGGAGATTTATCGAGAAATTCTTCCCTAGAAACGGCCTTAACTTCTGGGATAGCGGCGGCTAATCAAGTTCAGCAGCTACTCTCTTAAGTGGGTGGGTGGAATCAAATATAAGATGAACGTAGGTTGGGTTGAAGCATGAAACCCAACGTCCTAATCAAGTTCAGCAGCTACTCTCTTAAGAATCTAGAGACAGAACGTAGGTTGGGTTGAAGCATGAAACCCAACGTCCTAATCAAGTTCAGCAGCTACTCTCCTAGAATCTAGAGACAAGTTCAAATTCTTAGGTTAAGCTTAAGTTAACAAAAGGTTAAGTAATATAATAATGTAGGTATCCTATACTGGGGGGTTGGTCACAATGGAAAAATTCAATTCTAAAGATAACTTTCTCTACCCTAAAACCAGCTACAGGGGTTTATTCACGCCACAAAATTTGGTTTTTAATGCTAATTTGCAGGAATTCGCCCTGAGAGTCTCTTTTATCGCTGGTTTGCACAGTGGGGGAAAACTTACCTCCACGGAAGCTTACGAGAAAATTAACCAGCTTTGGCAAGAGTTGAATACCAGTCGAAAATTCCTACTAGCTAATCATTTTGAGGATGATGGAGATTGAGAGATGGGGTTTTTTAGTGATCAGTAAACAGTAATCAGTATCTAAAGTGCTAGACTAACAAAAATGGGTCAAGTAGTTTTTAGTTATGTCAGAGCTTTCTGACCATAGCTGGCTTTCATCTTCTAGATAAAAATGTCAACAAAAGACAACAAGAGGTAATTCTGCCGCTACAATATGATAGCGAGTTGTCAAGAGAACAGTAAAAGAACTGCCAATTGGATCTAGATGCCTCAATATACTACTAAACAAGCAACGGAAAACCCTGTTGTGTCCGACCAGTCCGCCAATAATCCCTTTTCACTATTTGGTCAATTTTGGGAAAGCCTAAAAATTGTCGCTCAACCCTATTGGTATCCAACGGAGTTAAATGGACGCGCCTTTGGAGATGTGATCATTTCTTGGGGAATGTCAGCTTTGATCCTTTTAAGTATCTTGGCAACAGTCGGGGTAGAAGCTTTTAGTAGCTACTGGAATCGTTATGTACTCGATATTATTATTGAAGATAGAGACCTTTCTAAATATCTCAATACGCTGTGGTTATCCAGTTTGTTGATTATAGGAACAACGGGGTTATTTGCTTTTTCTCAATTTATTCGTCGCAAAGTAGCCTTAGATTGGTATAAGTGGTTAACCAAACAAACCGTTAAAAAATATCTCAATTATCGCGCTTATTATAACATTGATTTTACCTCGAACTTAAAAAATCCCGATCAAAGATTATCTCAAGAAATTGAACCAATTACGACCATGACCCTAAGGTTGTTAATTACCTTCGTAGAAAAAGGGTTGCAAATGATTACTTTTGCGATTATTCTTTGGACAATTTCTCGGCAAATTGCGGTTTATCTAATAATTTATACGATCGCAGGAAATTTCATAGCAATTTATCTAACTCAAGAATTAAACAAAATTAATCAATCGGAGCTTAATAATAAAGCTGATTATAATTATGCTTTAACCCATGTGCGTAACCACGCCGAATCAATTGCTTTTTTTCAGGGAGAAGAGCAGGAAGAAAAAATCATTGAAGGCCGTTTTCAACGGGTTATTGAAAGCTCGGAAAAACTTATAAATTGGGAACGGTTTAATAATCTTTTTAATCGAGGTTATCAGTCAGCGATTAGTGTATTTTCAATGTTTATTTTGACCCCGATGTTTATTAAAAATGAAATCGATTATGGGGAAATTAGTCAAGCGAGTTTATGCTGTTTCCTTTTTTCTAATGCCTTGGGACAATTAATTACTGAATGGGGAACATCGGGTAAAGTTTCAAGTTATATTGAACGGTTAGCTACCTTGACAGATGCCTTAAAAGTTGCCAGTGAAGAGCCGAAAAACTTAAGTCGTATTATCACCCTGGAAGATAATCGTCTAGCTTTTGAAAATTTTACCCTACAAACTCCCGATTATGAAAAGGTAATTGTGGAGAATTTATCGGTTTCTGTTCCTTTGGGAGAAAGCCTACTGATTATTGGACCCAGTGGTCGAGGAAAAAGTTCCTTGTTACGAGCAATCGCCGGTTTATGGAAAGCGGGTAGTGGTCGTTTAGTACGTCCTCCTTTAGCTAAAATGTTATTTTTACCCCAACGTCCTTATATTATCCTTGGCACTTTACGGCAGCAATTACTTTATCCCCATACCAATGAGCAGCTGAGCGATGAAGAATTAGAAAATATCTTAAAAAAAGTCAATCTTCAACATTTATTAACCGACAAAAATAGCTTAGATAAAGAAGTCAATTGGGAACAGATTTTATCCCTCGGAGAACAACAAAGATTAGCTTTTGCTCGACTATTAATCACTAAACCCACTTTTACTATCTTAGATGAAGCAACCAGCGCTTTAGATTTGGCCAATGAAGCCAGTTTATATCGGCAATTACAGGAAAGTGAAACCACCTTTATTAGTGTTGGTCATCGGGAAAGTTTATTTAATTATCATCGATGGGTCTTAGAGTTAACAGAAAATTCCCATTGGCAGCTGTCAACTGTAGAAGATTATCAGCGCAAAAAAGTTAATGACATGGTAATGATGTCAAAAAAATCAGAAGATTTTTCGGTGGTAAAAATAGAGCCTTTGTCTGAGGTTAAACCTGAGCATGATGCGGAAATTGCAGGAGTTTCTGAAATAGCCGAAGGTTTGTCCCATCAACAAATGCAGTCCCTAACTGACTATTCTTTAAGTAACGTCCGGAGTCGTGCCAGTTTAGGTAAAATCATTACTGCTAAAGATGGGGTTAATTATCGTTACGATAAAGACCCAAAAACCTTAAAATGGGTGAGAATATAGCTAGGGGCTGCTGAAAAAGTTTTTCGTGGGGGTAGGGTGTGGGGTGTAGGGTGTGGGGTGTGGGGAGTTTTCTCAGTGAACTGATAACTGATAACTGATAACTGATAACTGGTATAGGAGTTTTATCAAATGAAAGCACTGGAAAAACTGGTGACGGAACGATTATATTTAGTCCCCTTAAAGCTTGAACTTCTGAAAGCAGCAATTATAGGTATCGATGAATTAGCAACAATTTTGGGGGTAAAAGTTGCTGCTGACTGGGACGAACAAGAGTTGATTCAAGCTTTCCCTGATATTGCGAATATTTTGCTGCAATTCCCCTTACAAAATGAGTGGGGGTGGGGGAGTTTAATTATTCATCAAGGAGACAACACTCTTATTGGTCATGTGATGGTCAAAATTATTCCTGATGTCACAGGTTTACCCACAGATGCTGTAGAAATTGGCTATCAAGTAGCGCCGTTATATCGACGACAAGGCTATGCATCTGAGGCGACAAAAGCAATGATGGACTGGACACTTTCTCAACCGGGTATGCAAACAGTGACCGCTGGCTGCGCTCCCGATAATATAGCTTCAAAGCGAGTTTTAGAAAAAATCGGCATGAATCTGATAGAAGCGCGAGAGAAAGTCTTGGTCTGGAAATTAAGTAGGGTTTGCGGCAAAAAGTTTGTTGGTGGGGTTAGGAGTCAGTTATCAGTTATCAGTTATCAGTTATCAGTTATCAGTTATCAGTTATCAGTTATCAGTTATCAGTTATCAGTTATCAGTTATCAGTTATCAGTTATCAGTTATCAGTTATCAGTGTTAATCAACTTACCCAGCAAAAACCTGATTCTCTAGTTCTCCTGAGAGGGGGAAGTCTGAAAAATTTTCCCTACACCCCACACCCTCTTTCAAGTCAGGAGTCGGGGGGGGAATCGGGAGTCAGAGCCTCGTCGATGCGATAAAATACTCTGGCTCTGTATTTGTTGGTTTATGAGTTGACGAGGATTTCAGCGATCGCCTGGGAGATGGGAAAATAAGGAGGATAAAGTTCTAGCCAGAAAAACTCGCCAACGGGATTAATTTCTAAAAAGATATAACGTTCATCTGGTGTGACAATCATATCAATTGCACCATAATTAAGACCGAAATATTTCATTAATTCAAGTAGTTGTTTTTCGATAGTTTTCGGTAAATCGTAGGGTTGCCATTGTTGATGGAGCGCTCTTCCCTCTTTTCGCCAATCGTAGATAGCACCGTCTAATTGTTGGGAATTAATCGCCGCCGCAAATATTTGTTCACCGACGATAGTGATGCGTAATTCCAAAGCTTTAGGAATGTTTTCCTGAAAAGTCATTGGACAAAATTGCAAACCTTCCAAATTATCTAGGTCTTCCTTAGTAACAGGACTGGTAAAAACAACCATTTCCTCTTGGTTGTCTCCATAAATAGCAAATTGAGAAAGCATTTTAGTCACAATTCCCGTCGCTTCAAACTCCTGAGCAAATTGCTTGACAGCTTCAGGATTATTAGAAGTTAAAGTCCCCGGAATTAATAAACCTAATTGTCGCGCCACTTGTAACTGCAATTGTTTATGATTGGCATGATCTACCTTCGCAATCGGATCAAGATGAAAGCCAGATAAACTAGCAATCATTCCTCGAATACTTAACCGACATTCCTTAAGAGAAGCTTCGCGAAATTGACGATCCATCCCATCGGGTAATTTTTGTCCGTATCTCATGCGTCGATACCAGACAGCAGAAACTTCTTTTAGCTCTAATTTTTGGTCTCCATCGGTAATAACTCCGCCTTTTTTATACCCTGAGTAAAGATCAACTTTTACCTCTGTCGGGAAGAGATCGGTATCAAAACGGAAGGCTTTTTTACCCATGGCTTCTATGGCTTTGACTACCAGAGGAATACTTTCATTATCGTTGCTAAAAGTAACAAGTAAAACGGTCATAAATCTCCTTGAAAACTTAGGATTAACAATTTTTTTTCAGCGCCAGCTTTGCCGATCAACCGAAGACTAAAAAATCGGCGATCGCATGAGAAATAGGTAAATCTAAATCCCGTTCTAACATTCCCCACTCACCACCCGGATTAACTTCTAAAAAAACGTATTCTCCCCCAGGAGTTAAGATAAAATCAAACGCCCCAAAATTTAACCCTAAATTAGCCATAAAAATCTGAAGTTGCTGCAATAGTGAATCGGGTAAAGTATGATGTTGCCAAGCACCTGGATCAATACCCGGTCTTCGCCAATCTACGGCAGAATTATTATACTGAGAAGATTCTAAAGCTCCCACAAATGTCTGTCCATTAACCACGACAACTCTCAATTCTAATTGTTTGGGAATTTCCGCTTGAAAAACCATAGGACAATAACGTAAAGATTCCGCTTCCTCAAGGTCTTCTGCTTTCACCCTACTGGTATAAAGAAAAAATTCCGGCGACTCCATACTATGGGCGATCGCAGTTAACAATTTACTCACCATTCGTCCCTGAACCTGGGAAAAAAACTCCCGGGCAGCATCAGGATTATTGGTCACTAAAGTGGGGGGAATAATCAAGCCAACTTCTGAGGCCAAACGAAGTTGTAATAACTTATTTTTAGCCTTCTCAATTTGCACTAAATTATCTAACCAACGCGCTGACCTTAAACTATCCCAAAAACCAGCCAAAGTCGTCTGGGATTCTCGCACACAAGCCTCCCGAAACTGAGGATCTAAATCCCCTGTTAGTTCAGGTTGCCAAATACGTCTTGTCCAAACAGATTGCACCTGTTCACTATCAATAGATTGATGATTATAGCTTAATTGATAAAAACTTTTTTTTCCATTAAATTGGGCTGCTAATTGAACCTCTAAGGGAAATTTATCGGTATCTAAGCGAAAAGGTGTGGCTCCTTTTTTTTCTATCGCCTCAGCCACGCGGTCAATCGTAAAAAAATCGCCGCTATGGGTCAACAATAAAACAACTTTAGGCGATTCTTTCATATCAGTGGGAAATTCCTGTATTTAAATTTCTTTTTGTCTCTCTTAAGTGGCGACTAATTCCGGTTTAGTGGTCAGAATCGAATATTCACAAGACTGGGGATTGTCCATCCGCTCTTGAGCATTGAGGATTTCTAATCCCACCACGTTCCCCGACTGGTCATAGTCGAGAATCACCCCCAGACTCTGCTCGTCGCTTTCTGCAATCGGCACATTACTTAAGGTGATTTTGAGAGCATCAACGACTGGATCATAGGTCACTTTCATGGCGTTCTCCTTAGTACAAACGCTTACGGGGGCGATAATTAGCCACGGATTCCACTAAACCCAAGGCGATAAAATTGGTTAATAAAGATGAACGTCCATAACTTAACCAAGGTAGAGGAATCCCTGTAATCGGGGCTAATCCCACGGTCATGCTAATATTAAGAATTGCCTGAAAAGCGATCATCGAGAGAACACCGATCGCTATTAAAGAACCAAAGTTTTCTTTAGCGGTATTAGCAATGACTAACAAACGCCAACAAACTAACCAGAAAGCTATTAAAACTAGAATACTGCCGACAAAACCGAGTTCTTCCCCGACTACAGAGAAGATAAAATCGGTGTGTTGTTCGGGAATAAAATTTAATTGGGTTTGGGTGCCTTGGTGTAATCCCCGTCCCAATAATTCTCCCGATCCGATGGCAATGCGGGATTGAATTAATTGATAACCTCCCCCCAAAGGATTCTTTTCTGGGTGAAGAAATAGGGTTAAACGATCTTTTTGATATTCTTTTAATAAACCCCAAAAAACCTCGCCTAATTTACCCACTGCCAGATTAGTTGCCACCACGATGAAAGTAGATAAAAAACGGTAGGGAAGGGTAAACCAAGCAAGTACAGCGATGATAATTGCTAAAACAATCCAAGCAGGAAAAAGTAAATTAAACAGAAAAACCGATGCGAGGGGAGATAAGAGGATAATCATCCAAGGTAGTTTCGCATTAGCCCAGTAAATCATGCCTAGGGTAATTGCCCCAAAGACTAATCCTGTCCCCAGGTCCGGCTGCGCCATAATTAACACCCAGGGGATGGCAGTGACGACAAAGACACGAGCGATCGCAAAAAGATTATCGGCGGGACGATGATGTAGGAGGGCTGCTAGGGTGATAATTAAACCTACCTTGGCAAATTCCGACGGTTGCACGTTAAAACTGCCGATATTAATCCAACTTTGCGCCCCATTCGCCGTCACCCCTAGGACAATTACCGCAATTAGGGAGAGATTGGTAAGAAGATAGGTTAACCAGTGCCATTTGAGCAGACTTTCGTAACGACAACGGGCCAGAAATAAAGCGATCGCCACTCCCACGGCCCCGAATAACCAGTGTTGCCACCAATCGAGAGCAGTGGTATGTCTTTCGGCACTACGAATCATTAAACCACCGAAAACGGTTAAACACGTCACCAAAACGAACAAAAGCCAATCAATTTGGGCTATATCCCGGAAAATGAAGCTAAACTGCTCACTAAAACCGCTTAGTTTCCTACTAACAAGGGACTGTCTTCTCACCATTTCTCTCCCCAAATTTACTAACTATAGGCTGCTAGGGATACTTTCGCCGCCACCTGACGAGCGATCGCTATCAGGGCTTTAGCTGAGGCCGATTCTGGTTGCCCCAAAACTACTGGTACACCAGTATCACCGCCCTCCCGTAGGGCTATCTCCAGAGGCACACATCCCAGTAAAGGAATGCCCAATTCTTGCGAGGTTTTTTCCCCACCACCGGACCCAAATAGATCATAGGAGCGATCGGGCTGATCGGGGGGGATAAAATAACTCATATTTTCCACGATACCCAAAACCCGCGCCCCTAGCTGTTGGAACATTTTTAAACCCCGACGCGCATCAATTAAAGAAACCGTCTGGGGAGTGGTGACAATCACCGCACCGGCTAGGGGGACCGATTGAATTAAAGTTAATTGTGCATCCCCGGTACCGGGAGGCATATCGACGATTAAATAGTCTAAATCGCCCCAATTGACTTGATAGAGAAACTGACGGATAATGCCGTTTAACATCGGACCGCGCCAGATTACGGGTTGATCGGGGTTGATCAAAAAGCCCATGGAAACCATTTTGATGCCATGGTTGAACGCGGGTTCCAATATCTCGCCATTTGCGCCCTGTACGGTCACTTGTGCGTCATTTAAGCCCAACATTGTCGGGGCGTTGGGGCCGTAGATGTCCGCGTCTAATAGCCCCACTTTTGCCCCTAAATGAGCCAAGGCGACGGCGATATTGACAGCCACGGTACTTTTTCCCACACCGCCCTTACCACTGGAAACGGCGATAATATTTTTAACCCCCTCCACACCTTGGCGATCGGGTAAAGCTTTTTGTTGCGGGGTTTCGGCAGTTACGTCCACAGCGACACTTTCCACCCCGGGCAGCTGTTTAACGGCTTTTTGGCAGTCTTCCACGATAAATTCGCGTAAAGGACAGGCAGGAGTGGTCAAAACTAGGGTAAAGCTAACTTTTCCGCCATCGATCGCCACATTGCGGATCATGTTCAATTCCACTAAGCTTTTTTGCAGTTCTGGATCTTGAACGGGACGTAATACTTCTAAAATCGATGCGGTATCAAGGGGCATGGTTTCAGTGTCTCTAGTCAAGTATTGTTCTTATGGTTATTTATCTTAACCTTGATGTCCGCATAGTTATCAGTGGGGAGTTTTTTACTGTGAACAGTGAACAGTAATCAGTAAACTGAAAGCTTACATCTGTTCAATGATAACTGATAACTGATAACTGATAACTGATCACCCCCACTTCCCCTAGATTACGGTAATAGGATCGCCGACTTTAATTGTACCTGTCTTTTCGGGGATGACATTTTCTCCGAACATGATGCCTCCGGGGAAACGGCGAAAAGTGCTTAAGGTTTTTAAAGGTTCCTGCTGGGGATTTCTCCTACCTGTTTCTTGATCTGTGGTGGTGATAATACAGCGACTACAGGGTTTAACCAGAGCATAATTTATCTCACCAATTGTGATCTTTTGCCAACTACTTTCGCTAAAAGCTCGATCGCTACTAATAACAATATTAGGACGAAAACGATTCATCGGCACTGGTGCAACTAAACGCCGATTTAAGTCCTCTAAAGAAGCAGTATTAGTTAATAAAATTGGATAACCATCGGCAAAGCTAACGGGAGTATGATTGTTCCCCGCATAGCGAGGATTCGCAGGACGTGGATAATCTGGAGATTGTCGCACTAAACGACAAGGAATGTCGAGAATTTTCTCAAACCATTCGGCGATTTCATCCCCTTGATCCATGGCTATGGTTTGAGATTCCCAGATTTGAACCGCTCTTTTTTCTCCTGTGAAATTAGGCTGGAAAGTCAGGGAATCTTGAGATGTTTTCAGAGAAAAATTATCTCCTGTAATCGTGACAGAAACGGTGGCTAATTGCGGATATTCCCTTTGGGTGATAAATTTACCCTTGCCATCCACTAACATCATTTCTCGATCCCAGAGTAAACCTTTAGGAGTCACTTCAGCTTGAGATAATTGAATACCTCGACAGGATTTAATCGGGTAGATATAGAGATCAGTAACCTGCATTTTCTTTCAGTAGTTCTACATATTTTTTGGCCACATCTTCCCAAGTCCAGAGATTAATTTTATTGGGAATATCTTCGGGTAACAAGCGAGGAATTGGATTGAGGATAAATTGTTCTAAACAGTTGGCTAAACTGTCCGCATCTCCCCTAGGATAGAATTGCACTCTTTCGGGACAATTATATAATTCTACCTGTTCTTGAAACACTTCTAAATCGGAAGCGATAACGGGAATACCTTGTAAAATTGCTTCTGCTATTGCTAATCCAAAACCTTCGTATTTTGAGGGAAATACCACACAGGAACAGGTTTGATAATAAAATTGTAAGGTTTTATAGTCTTGATAACCTAATCCCTTGATATGACTCTGGAAAATTTCTTGATTTTCCTGATAAAGTTGGGTACATTCTTTGAGATAATCTTGATATTCTTGGGTTTGGGACTGTTGAGACAATTGCAGATTTCCATTAACTAGATTATCGGTTTCTTTGCCAATTAAAACAATCTGGAAATTTAAGCCTTTTTTCGCTAGTTTAATGGCTGCTTTGAGCAAAGTCAGATGATCTTTGTAGATACCAAAGGAGGAGGGAAAATAAAAATTAACTAGCTCACTTTTGACTAAATCACTCTTGGAATTAGACTGCTCGATAAATCCCGCTAATGGTACAGCTTTTAACTTACTAGCATAGGTAGCATTGGGAAAAACTTTTAAAACATCGTCTTTAGTTTTTTGGGAAATTGTGAAGAGTAGATCGGACTGATCTAACCATTCTTTTAAGACTTCATTGTAGTTTTCTTGATAGGATTCTGAGTAAGTTAAGGGAGCAAATTGCCAAAAGACATCATAAATAATGCCACTTAAAGTAACCTTGACATTGGGGGGAGAAATCCGATTAGTCATTCCATACAAACAGTGATCAGCTTGGTAACGCTTGATAATCTGATTAATTCTTGCTTCGATGCGTAAAAGTTCAATTCTACGAGAGAAAAGACGATGAATAGAAGTCAGTCTTAGGGTTTTATAAAAATTTGCTAGAAGACCATAAAAATAGATTAATTTTGTCTCAAAACTCTGGGGATAAAAAGCAAAATCTTCGTAGATAAGTTTATCGGAATCAGGCATCAAAGACTTAAAATATTCAATGTCATTACGAGGGATAACGATAATAATTTGTTCGACGTATTCTAATAAGCTAGGTATTAAAGAGATAATGACTCTTTCTACTCCTCCTTTGCGATAAAACACGATCGGGATGACAATTTTCATAGATTTTCTGGCAGATAGATGGCAATAAAAAGATTGATTTTTGACTTGAACCCATTATATGATAGGCTCGAATTGTTCTACTGAGTCGAGAAATCGAGTTAAATTCGAGAAACTAAGACTCTATCACCCATAGCCCCTATTTTCCCTCGATCTTGGAGAAAAAGAGTGTCACAAGCTACTCCATCCCTACAATCTAATCTCAAACAATGGCTACGGGCCAGCGCACCTTCCCTATTTCAAATTAAACAGCGTTTGAGCGCCCGTCGTTGGCCGAAAAAATCGATCGTTATTTACACAGAAAAATATCGTCCCATGCGTCCGGCGGAAATTTGGCAACGGGGGGCCAGTGGTACCCAGGCATCGGTGGCTTTTTTAGCGCAAGAATGGACGAAACGCGGCTATAAAGTGACGATTTTTGGCAATTGTGAGGGTATGGAAGGGGAACAGGACGGTATTCGCTATGTTAATTATTACCAGATGAATTGGCAGGATCACTTTGAGACATTGGTGATCTCTCGTCATCCCACCTATTGCCGTCCGGGTACCAAGGCAGAACGAATTTTTTTTGATTGGCAAGATATTAAAGTGCCGGCAGCCTCCTATACCCCTGAAATTTTGGCTAGATATGACAAAATTTTCTGTAAAAGCCAATATCAAAGGGATTTACTGGATTTCTGTCCCGATCATCAATGTCCAATTGTTCCTAATGGTATCGATACTTCCCTTTTGGCTGTAAGTGAGACGGTGCCAGAAAGTGAGTATCTTCCCTATCGTCTAGTCTATGCCTCTCGTTATTATCGCGGCCTAGAGTCGATGTTAAAGCATGGCTGGCCGATTATCAAGGCGGCAATTCCCGCAGCTGAGTTACATCTCTACTATGGTTTTACTAAACGGGATGAAATTGGTGATCGCAGGGAATGGCGCGATAATTTAATCGCTTTGATTAAAGCTAGTGCGGGGGTAGTTGATCGGGGAATGATGGGTTATCGTCAACTAATCGAGGAAAAAGCGCGCTCTGCTATTCATTACTACGGTTGCACCTATCGTGAGATCGATTGTATTTCTGTGCGCGAGTCAGCAGTGGTGGGTTGTCTGCCAGTGGTGACGGATTTTGCTGTTTTTCGAGAAAAAGACTACTGTGTGAAAGTGCCAGGGGAAGTAACCGATCCGGCTACTCAGGAAGCTATAGCCTGGAAAATTGTCGAATTACTGAAAAATCCCCAGCTTTTAACCCAAGAGCGCCAAAGATGTCGTCAAATTGCCCTAAATGACACCTGGGAGCGATCGGCCGCCGCTTGGTTAGATGTGATTGAAAAGGAGTCTCCCAGTCAGTAGATTGTTTACTCAGACTGGAAAAATGACCTTTTCGCTTAATAAGTGCCTAAATTAGGGATTTTAAGGGGAAGTACGCCCTTGAAATCTCACTTATGCGGGATATCTATGAGCATTTCCTCTAAAACCTTTGCTACCCTTAGGATTAAGTCTTCGCGATCGGGTGCGGCGATGATTTGTAAACCTAACGGTAGCCGGGATGGGCGTTTAATCGGCAACGAAAGGGCAGGTAAACCGATAAAAGAAAAAGGTTGGGTGAATCTACCTAAATTGGGTCTAATTAATAGCTCTTGCCCGTCAATAATCATTTTTTCTACTCCTAACGGCGGCGCAATACAGGGAATTGTCGGGGTGAGGATAATATCGACTTCGCTGAAAATCTCTCGCAGACGATCGCGATACCAACGGCGAAAACGTTGAGCCTGTAAATACCAGCTAGAGGGAATTAATGCCCCTGCCAAGAAGCGATCCCGGGTTGCGGGGTCAAAATCCTCTAATCTGGTCTGTAAACGCGGTAAATGCCAATTTGCTCCTTCTGCAGCGGTAATTATATAGGCGGCTGCCCTGGCGCGGGCGGTTTCGGGAATGGTGATTTTTTTAGTCACTCCTAAACGTTCGGCGATCGCTGTCACCGCCTCGAATACTTCCGGTTCGGCTCCCTGCTGAAAATAATCGTCGGCAAGGGCTATTTTTACGCCCTCTAAGCCATTTAAAGAAGCTTTAAGGTTATTTTTGGCAAAAAGACTCCAAATAGCCGCCATATCCGCCACATTGCCGCTAAAAAATCCCGGATGGTCTAAACTACTAACGAACAAAAATAGGCCCTGACGGGATACGCGCCCAAAGGTGGGTTTTAGCCCCACCACGCCACAGCAAGCGGCGGGAACTCTCACGGAACCATTAGTATCGGAACCGAGGGCGAGAGGGACTAAATTAGCGGCAACGGCAGCGGCGGAACCGCCAGAGGATCCCCCCGAGACGCGACTAGGATCGCGGGGGTTGGGAGTGGCTCCATAATGGGCATTTTCGGTGACAAAACCGTAGGCGTACTCATCCATATTGGTCGCCCCCACCAAAACTGCCCCGGCTGCTTCTAGGGTTTGTATAGCGATCGCATCTTGTCCGGCGGCAGGGTGATCTCGATTGATTTTGGAACCGGCAAGGGTGACAATACCCTTGATATCAAAGAGATTTTTGACGGCGAAGGGAATCCCTGCTAAGACACCGACGGGTTCACCGTTGGCGATCGCTTGATCGATTTTTTGGGCTTGAGCGAGCGCCCTAGGCTGTAAAATGTCGGTAAAGCAATTTAAATGGCGATTTTTCGCCTCTATCTCCGCCAAAGTCTGGCTAATAAATTCTAAGGCGCTAGTTTGACGATTTTGGATCGATCGAGCTAAATTGCACACAGAAATAGTCATGGTTCAAAGCTGAGGGCGCTTTCCCCGTCATCCTCTAAGGGAAATTCTGTCACTAAACTGGCGATTTCTTGCAAGCGTTGCCAGTTTTCAACCACAGAATTTAAATAGCGATCGGGAATGGTTAAATCTAGGATTTTCGCCATGATTATAACGTATTCTTCTGGATTATTCATAGATTTCGTTCTGGTTGGGGTGAAGGAGATAAAGAGTTGCTTGAAAGCAGCGCTCAGGAATAAAATCGACACCTAGTTAAGCTGTGAAAATTGCTAGGATATAAGAGAAAATCTCCTGTAAATACAATAGCTATCCCTAGGGAGGAAGTGTAACTTGAATTTGTTCTTGACCACCGACTCCCTAGGAGCATAACCTGAGATATGATCATAGAACTGTATATTGAGATATTTTCCCCTCCTTCACCTCCGGATTAAATTAAACTTATAAGTAGGGAGGCACAATTATTTGTAGGATGGGTTAGCAGTAGCGTAACATGAGCGGGCGTTGGGTTTCATTCTTCAACCCAACCTACGTTCATCTTATATTTAATTCCACCCACCTACTTATATGACCAAAAACAAGAGGTAACAAGCCTCCCCTTTCAAGAGAATGAAAATTAAAAGCTACTAAAGACTGCTGGTAGTCACTGATAATTGATACCTGATAATTGATAATTGATACCTGATACCTGATACCTGATACCTGATACCTGATTACTGATACCTGATTACTGATAACTGATTACTGATAACTGATTACTGATAACTGATTACTGAAATGACCATCTTACAAGACGAAAAACTCCTCTTTACTCCCGCAATACCCCACAGTGATGCCATTAGAACTATTTTTGCCTTTCCTAATCAGTATTCCGTGGGTATAACCAGTTTAGGTTATCAAATTGTTTGGGCAACTTTAGCCCTGCGATCGGATATACAAGTTAGTCGTTTATTTACGGATTTTCAAGAATCTTTACCCCGTTATCCCGAATTAGTCGGCTTTTCCTTTTCTTGGGAATTAGACTATGTTAATATCCTCTCGCTGTTAGAATCTTTAGAAATTCCTTATCACAGTCATCAACGGCAAGATCAGCAGGCGATAATTTTTGGAGGTGGACCAGTTTTAACCGCTAATCCCGAACCTTTTGCCGCTTTTTTTGATGTAATTTTATTGGGAGATGGTGAAAATTTAATTGCTGATTTTATTAATGCCTATCAAGAGGTTAGAAACGCTGATCGCCCGACAAAACTGCGTCATTTAGCCCAGGTTCCGGGGGTGTATGTTCCTAGTTTATACACCGTTAATTATGATAGTCCCGAAGGTGAAATTACAGCAATTCTACCCATAGATAATAATGTTCCCGCCTTTGTTAGTAAACAAACCTATCGCAGTAATACCCTTTCTGCTTCTACGGTGGTAACAAAACAAGCGGCATGGGAGAATATTTATATGGTAGAGGTGGTGCGGAGTTGTCCAGAAATGTGCCGTTTTTGTTTAGCTAGTTATCTAACTTTACCCTTTCGTACCGCTAGTTTAGAATCTTTAATCCCTGCCATTGAAAAAGGTTTAAAAGTGACCGATCGCCTGGGTTTATTAGGTGCTTCTGTCAGTCAACATCCCGAATTTGAAACCTTACTTGATTATCTTTTGCAACCAAAATTTGAAGGAGTTAGACTCTCGATTGCTTCAGTTAGAACTAATACTGTCACGGAAAAATTAGCCAGAATTTTATCCCTAAGAGACAGCAAATCAATTACTATTGCCGTAGAAAGTGGGTCTGATCGCCTGCGGGAAATTATCAACAAAAAGTTAGCCAATGATGAAATTATCCAAGCTGCCATTAATGCCAAAGCGGGCGGTTTAAAAGGGATAAAACTCTATGGTATGGTGGGAATACCGGGAGAAGAAACCGAAGATATAGCGGCAACTGTGGAAATGTTAATAGCATTAAAAAAAGCCGCCTCTGGACTGCGAATTTCTTTCGGTTGCAGCACCTTTGTGCCTAAATCCCATACTCCTTTTCAGTGGTTTGGAGTTAATAAAATGGCCGAAAAAAGATTAAAATATCTAGAGAAACAATTAGGTAAACAGGGCATAGAATTTCGCCCAGAAAGTTATAATTGGTCGGTGATTCAAGCCCTATTATCTAGAGGCGATCGCCGCTTGACTTCCCTGTTAGAATTAACCCGTGGCTACGGTGATTCTTTAGGCAGTTATAAACGGGCTTTTAAGGAACTAAAAGGACAAATTCCACCTCTAGATTATTACGTTCATCAACAATGGCGTTTAGAACAGGTTTTACCCTGGAGTCATTTACACGGTACTTTATCCTCAAATGTTTTAATAAAACATTTAGAAGATTCCCAAACAAAAAG
Source organism: Microcystis sp. M31BS1 (assembly GCF_020245285.1). Classification (NCBI taxonomy): domain Bacteria; kingdom Bacillati; phylum Cyanobacteriota; class Cyanophyceae; order Chroococcales; family Microcystaceae; genus Microcystis; species Microcystis sp. M31BS1. The sequence goes on along the minus strand of NZ_JADBVE010000116.1, from coordinate 18,928 downwards.
GTAAAATATTGCTAATAAGCTAAGACACATTTAAACAATGTCTTGACTATCAGACCCCAAATGAGGTATTCTATCAAGGTAGATCGGATATTGGTGCAATTCAGAATTGAATTGGTGCTTTTATTAACTATCAATCTCGATTAAACCATTAATTTAATCTTAGTTATCAGCCCATGAGCCAGAAAAATGATACAGTTACCCTGCTTTTATCCCTGCTGATTACCCTAATATTTTTTGGGGCAGGTGGTTGGTGGTTATACAATCGTTTTCAAGGAAAAAATAACCCAACTAATCTTTCTAACATCGAGAAAATATCACCAGGGCAAAAATCGGTATCGGCACAGGCAAAATTTAGTCAAGGGGAAAAATTATTAATAGTTGAAGGGGCTTCTTCTGACAAACAAGCTGCTATACAGGCACTCGGAAAAGGAGACTTTCAGCAAGCAGTTTACCTCCTAGAAAAATCCCTACAAACTAATCAAAATGATCCAGAAGCTCTCATCTACTTAAATAACGCTCGTATTGGTCAAGCTAAGTCCTATACCATCGCCGTTTCCGTGCCGATTGGGAGCAATGTCAACACCGCCCTAGAAGTTTTACGAGGAGTCGCCCAATCTCAAAATCAAATCAATCAAGCTGGGGGAATTAATGGCATTCCTTTAAAAGTTCTCATTGCTGATGATGCTGATAATCCCGAAATTGCCGCTCAAATTGCCCAAAAATTAGCGGCTGATAACAGCATTTTAGGAGTAGTAGGACACACTAGCAGTGACACCTCTTTAGCGGCGGCTGCTATCTATCAAAAAGCGGGATTAGTAATGATTTCCCCCATCAGTACCTCAACTAAACTCTCCAATTTTGGTGACTATATCTTTCGTTCTGTTCCCAGTGATTTTGTGGCGGCACGGGCATTAGCCGAATCTAGTTTGCAAAAAATTCCTAACGTCAAGGCAGTGGTATTTTTTAACTCCCAAAGTGGTTATAGTCAATCCCTAAAATCTGAATTTACCACCGCTTTAGGATTAGGAGGAGGTCAAGTGGTGAGTGAATTTGATCTATCTTCCCTCACTTTTACCCCTTCTAAAAGCCTCCAACAAGCTCAACAGGAGGGAGCAAATCTAATCGCCCTTCTTGGGGATAGTGGAACCCTAGATAAGGCTTTGCAGGTGGTTCAAATCAATGGTCAAAAATTACCGATTGTGGCGGGTGATGACGTTTATAGCCCCAAAACTCTGGATGTAGGCGGAAAAAATGCCCTGGGCATGATTGTAGCTGTCGCTTGGCATTTGGGGGCTAATCCGAACAGTCCTTTTGTAAAAAATTCCCGCCAATTGTGGCAAGGAGACGTAAATTGGCGCACTGCTACCGCCTATGATGCTACCCAGGCTTTAATCGCCGCAATTAAGGCAGAATCTAGCCGAGAGGGAGTTCAACAGGCGTTAAGAAGCAGTGATTTTTCTGTACCCGGGGCGACTAATCCCGTACGATTTTTACCATCTGGCGATCGCAATCAATCTGTGCAATTAGTGGTAGTTGAACCAGGTTCTCGTTCTAGTTTTGGGGTGGATTTTGTGCCAATTTCTCGATAAAATGACAACTAAATCAAGATGAATTATAAGTAAGTATTTATAATTAAATTGAAGATAGATTTTGCCTCTAATCCCCCCTGCCCACCTTAATAAGGGGGGTGCCGATCCCCCCTTAATCCCCCCTTAATAAGGGGGGTGTCTGACAACTTTTAACACCTACCTACTTATGTTAGAAACTCCCCCTAAATATTCAGTTCTCGGTTTACCTGTTCATCTCCTCGATAACTACAGTCGTTGGTTAATTGATCGCGCCTATCAAGGTTTTGGTTCCCACGTTGTCACTCTTAATGCAGAAATGGCAATGTTAGGGGAAAATGATGCCAAAGTAGCCCAAGTTATTCGGGAAGCAGATTTAGTTATTCCCGACGGCGCTGGGATTGTTATTTACTTAAAATTAAGGGGTAAAAAACAAACCCGCTGCCCCGGTATTGAATTATCAGAATCCTTAATTACTGAGTTAGGAATGCAGGGAGAGAGTTTTCCTATTGCTTTTTTTGGTGGTCAACCGGGGATTACGGAAAAAGCGGCAAGTAATTGGCAAAAAAAGATACCTAATATCCGTATTCTGGCTAACCACGGTTATCTATCCTCCCAGGAAATGTCCGATTGGATCGAGGTATTAAAAGATCAACAACCGCGGTTAATTTTAGTTGGTTTAGGAGTACCCCGACAAGAATATTGGATTAGGGAACATCGATATCTCTGTCCCCAAGCTATCTGGGTAGGTGTGGGGGGCAGTTTTGATATCTGGTCCGGGACAAAAATCCGCGCCCCTCGCTTTTTCTGTGACAATAATTTAGAGTGGTTGTATCGACTCTATCAGGAACCTTGGCGCTGGAAAAGAATGTTAGCTTTACCTAAATTTTTCTGGCGCTCTCTTTTTTATTCCTAGCAATAAGTACCTAAGCAAAATTAATTACACATATCTAACCACCTCTTGCCTCTTGCCTCTTGCATGAGTGCCTATCTTCACTAGGAAATTTATTTTGCACGACTACTTAGTTATTATAAATTCTTTTCGATAAAGGCCATCACTCGCTCTAATCCTTCCCGTGTTTTTAAGTTTGTGAAGATAAAGGGTTTATCTCCGCGCATCTTTTTGGCATCTCTATCCATCACCCCTAAATCTGCCCCCACCATCGGGGCTAAATCTATTTTATTAATTACCAATAAATCCGATTTGGTGATACCCGGTCCTCCTTTGCGAGGGATTTTATCTCCGGCTGCCACGTCAATCACATAGATGGTTAAATCTACTAATTCGGGGCTAAAGGTTGCCGCTAAATTATCACCACCACTTTCCAGAAAAATTAACTTTAAGTTAGTAAATTTTCTCTCTAACTGTTCAATGGCAACTAAGTTAATTGAGGCATCTTCGCGAATAGCTGTATGGGGACATCCTCCCGTTTCTACTCCTAAAATTCTTTCCGGGTCTAAAGCTTGCGATCGCACTAAAAATTGGGCATCTTCTTGAGTATAAATGTCATTGGTGACTACGGCGATCGGATATTGATCCCGCAAATTTTTACACAGGGCATCGAGCAGGGCTGTTTTTCCTGAACCCACCGGACCGGCAATTCCCACGCGCAAGCAAGACATAGTTTTTTCGGGAAAAAGTGAAAAGGAAAGGGTTAAAAATTTTGGGGCTATCCGATAGAAAAAAGAGGGGTTCGCAGGGCGACACGGATTCCCATTATAATAAAAGGTTAACGCAAATCTGAGAATTTGTCAAGCCTTTTTGTCAATAAATTTGGGGAAATCATCGACAAAAAGATCACCAAAAGTCAGTGATTTGGTAGCCAAAATCCGTTAACATCTGCCTAAATAGGGGCAAACTTAAACCGATAACATTACTGTGACATCCCTCTAATCTTTCCACGAATAGACCCCCCTTTCCTTCTAGGGCAAAACAGCCGGCACATTTGAGGGGTTCTTCGGTGTCAACGTAGGCAATAATTGTTTCATCGCTGATATTGGCAAAGTGAACTTTAGTGATCCCACAACGAGTCAAAGTTTGATTATTAACTCGATCGATTAAAGCATGACCTGTATAGAGTGTACCCACCTGACCGCGCATTTTTTGCCAACGCTCGATCGCTTCTGATTTATCCTTGGGTTTGCCATAGACTTCCCCCGCTACTTCTAAAACGGAATCGCAACCAAGAATCAATCCTGTATCAAATTTAGGGGCGATCGTTTGCGCTTTACATTGGGCTAAAGTTTGGACAAGATGAAGAGTATCATCAGCATTAATTGTCGATTCATCAAAGTTACTCACTCGCACAATCGGATCGATTCCGATCATTTGTAATAGTTTTTTACGCGCAGGAGAAGCGGAAGCAAGAATCAAGGGAATGGACATAAGTTTTTTCAGTAAACAAGATAGGAGATAGTTAGGTAGGGTGGGTTAAGCAATGACAAATTATTAGACTTAATTATCAATTTATCTATTTGCCGTAACCCACCATCAGTAATCAGTAATCAGTAATCAGTAATCAGTTATTAGATTTGACTTTTAAGTGACAGTATTAAATAGAAGTTTCCCACTGTCTTTTCACTGTTTACTGATTACTGATTAAGTAAGTATTTTATCTTTAATTATAACCGGCTACCTAGTTGATGATAGGTGGTGCGTTACGACGGATTTTTACCTTTAAGTCAAAACAGGAATTTTTGCCGTCTAACGCACCCTACATTTTACTATTGCCTATTGCCAGTTTCCCTAACTAACCGAGAAAGAATCAACGATAGTTTCAAAGAGTTCTTGAATTTGCGTCCAACGTTTTTGGGAAGTGGAAAGATTAAAAGAATAGAGTTTATTATTATTAACCGTGACGCTGGCCAGATTATGACGTTCTTGGCCGTTGGCTAATTTAACTTGATATTCGAGGATATAATAATCTTGGCCGTCGATTTGATGGGATTCTGAGCGAATTAATTCTACTTCCTTATCAAGATTGGGGTTAAGACTGTTATTTTTCAGGAGACGATAGCCCACTTCCGAGGGTGTCCCTAAATCTGTTAAGGTTTTATTGTCGGGGACGGGGTTAATAATAACGCTTAAATTTTCGCTCGTTTCGATCAGGTCATGAAAAACCACATCTACTCCTGCAACTTTTTTCACATCCACCTGCGTCCAACCCTTAGGATATAAAAATTGATAGCCTTGGCTGCCACTGGTATATCCTTGCAGTCCAGCGATGGGAGTTGCACAAGCGGTGAAGAGGAGGGTGGTAATTAGGAGGAAAGTCGCCAAAAGAGATTTAATCATGATATTTTGACCTGTAAGTAGGGCTGTTTAATTTTACCTTGAATTGTTTAGGTGAACGGATTATGAAAATTAAGAAAAAATTGACAATTATTATAGCTATAGCGACTTTTTTACTGACTATCTCTCCCCTAAGCGCTCAAACTACCGCTAACCCCGTGAAAGCTGTAGAATTTTATAATCGGGGGGTGGATCGTTTAACCGCAGGGGATTATTCAGGTGCGATCGCAGATTTTACTCAAGCTCTACAATTAGAACCGAAGGATGCCGATGCTTACTATAATCGCGGCTATGCGGAGTTAGTTCTCGGCCAGTACGAGCGAGCGATCGCAGATTATACCCAGGCCTTGACAATCAACCCCAATTATGTTAACGCTCTCGGTAATCGTTGTTATGTGCATTATCTGACGAAAAAATACGAGGCAGCGGTGGAAGATTGCACAAAAGCGATCGCTTTAAACGGAAATTTTGCTGATTTCTTTATTTATCGCGGTAATGCTAAGGATGACTTGGGAAGACACCTAGAAGCGATCGAGGATTACACAAAAGCTTTGAGTTTACAGGGAACTAGAGGACAGGATCGCATTTTCTATAATCGCGCCTTGGCCTATAACCGAGCCGGACAGCAGGAAATGGCTTTAAGGGACTACAATGAGAGTCTGAAAATCAATGCTAATTTTGCCGAGGCGTACCACAATCGGGGTTTAACCCATTATAAATTGGGAAACAGGGAAAAAGCGATCGCTGATTTAGAGGCAGCAGCTCGTCTAGCGTTATCTCAGGGTAAACAGGGGACTGCGGCTAAGTCTCAGTCAGCAGTGGCATTAATTCAGGGTCAAAAGCCCTAAAATAGGGAGTAGTTGTGATATTAGCGGTAAAGAGGAGTGAAAGGGGCTAAATCGCAACTACGAGGGACTAAATTTTAGCCAGCTTGAGATGCGTAAAAAGCGACGGCTAACAGTCCACCGACAAGTGTGATCGCAGCAACACCCCAGAAAAGATAATTACGTTGTTGCGATTTAGTGGGGGGATCCGCTTGATAAACTTTCGGTTCGGCGGCGAAATTATTTAAGCGTCCACCTTCTTCATTTGTATAAGGCATAATCAAAACCTCAAATATGACAATTTTTCAGGAAAAAAATCCTCTTATTACAATCGTACAACATATTAGCAACCGAGTCGGGGATGTGGGTGTGGGAAATTCTCACGGGGATAACAATTCTTAGTCTTGGGGTAACTGCCGGACTCTGCTACTTTTATTGGCGATCGCATTTCCACTGATTGAAACTGCGAAAACAAGTTAAAAAAAGTCAATCATACCAAATCCGTTTTTAATACTATAATAATGATCCTTGAATATAAGTATTGCTTCTTTCTTTTTTAAATCTTTTAAATCTCTCTGCAGCTATCTCGCAATAGTCTTGTCGAATTTCAAAACCCACAAAAATTCTTCCTAATCCCAAGGCCGCTATTCCCGTAGAACAAGAACCAGCAAAGGGATCAAGAATTATTTCTACGGGATTAGATGAAGCTTGTATAATTCTCTCGACAATTGCTAAAGGAAATTGTGCGGGATGTCCGGTTCTTTCCTTAGAACTGCGCTTTTCTCCTGTAGTGACTTTAGGAACTTCCCACACATCAGAAGGATTTTTGCCGAGGGGATTACAACGATATTTACCATTTTTCTTTTGATTGGGATACTTAACGTTAGGGTCACGAATATTATCTAAGTTAAAAGTATATTCTTGGCAATTTTTGAGATAAAAAAGCCATTTTTCATTGCGAGGACTAAGACGATTTTTTGTAGAAACACCAGCCCCATATTTCCAGACAATTTCTTGTAAAAGATAAAAGGGAGACTTATCCCAAAGAAGATAGGGAATCGGAACACATAATCCCTTTTCTGGTACTTCTAAATAACCAACATTTAGCCAAAAAGCACCGTTATCTTGAGTAATCTGATAAATTTGCCCCAGCCAATTAGCACACCAATCAACATAGTCATTGATTGAAAGAACTCGTTCATATTCTTTGCCAATATTATAAGGTGGTGATGTAACAGTGAGGTCAATTTTTATGTCACTATGAGATAGTTTAGACAAAAAGTCTGTGGCATCTCCTTGATAAAGAATAAAGCCGTTGTCCGAGTAAAAAGGTTGACCAAGATGACTAACCAGAATTTCTTTAAGAGAATTAAATTTGTTGGCTCTATCTTTTTCTAACTCTGGAGAAAATGGCTGTAGTAAGGAGGAAGGAGCAATCTGAGTTGATTGATGATCGACAATTCCCTCTGCTAGATAAGAGTTTTGTTCCTTGCTGGCAATTGGACGAGACTCATCTTCCCTAGACGATAGTTTTTTTTGTTTCCCCTGGGACTCTACAACCATAATTTCAAAGGACAGGTAAGTATTTTGATAGTTTCAATTATGCCCTTATTTTACCAAAATATCACTGGAGTTGTGCTTAATTTAATAACTTTTGTAATCATTCTCCTTCCCTTACCCTGGATGGGGAGGTAGAACCCCACCAAGAGTTAAAGATTGACTGATAAGGCAGCGAGTTTTCCTTGAAAAATCTCAACTGAGTAGATTGATAATTAGGAGATGCACCCGAAAATTATCCCTAAAATGGTGGTAAATAACCCATGGCATTTTTGACTCGATCGAGAGTTTGATTGGCCACCGCTTCTGCTTTGAGACGACCTTGCCGTAAAACTGTGGCTAAATAATCTTTATCCTCTCTAATTTCGGCGTATTTTTCCTGAATAGGTTGCAGAGATTCTATGGTGACTTCTGTTAACATCGGTTTAAATTGTCCCCAACCTAAATCGGCACATTCTCCCGCGACCACCTCTTGACTTTTTCCCGATAAAATGCTATAGAGAGTTAATAAATTATGGCATTCGGGACGCTCTGGATCATCGAAAGTTAAACCCTTAACTAGATCGGTTTTACAGCGTTTAATTTTCTTGGCAATGACATCGGGACTATCGAGAATATTAATCCGACTCATCTCGGAAGGATCGGATTTAGACATTTTATTCCGGCCATCAGTTAAGCTCATCACCCGCGCTCCTTCCTTGCGGATCATCGGATCGGGGAGTTTTAAAATTGGTTGTTTCGGTTGCCCAAAAAGATGATTAATTCTAACAGCTATGTCGCGGGTTAATTCTAAATGTTGTTTTTGATCTTCTCCCACGGGTACTTTATCGGCATCGTAGAGTAGGATATCGGCAGCCATCAGCACGGGATAATCGAGTAAACCTGTGCCAACATTTTCCCCCTGTTTAATTGCTTTTTCTTTAAATTGAATCATATCGGTTAACCAATTTAAAGGGGTGATACAATTCAATAACCAAGTTAATTCTGTATGAGCTTTAACGTGGGATTGGACAAAGATCGTCGCATATTCTAAATCAATTCCGCAGGCTAAATATAGAGCGGCAATTGCTAAAGTATCCTCCGCAAGAGTGGCGGGATTATGGGGAACGGTGATCGCGTGTAAATCGACCACACAAAAGAAATTATCGTAGTCTTTTTGTCCCTCCACCCAATTGCGGATCGCACCGAGATAATTGCCTAAATGTAAATTGCCAGTTGGTTGCACACCAGATAAGATTCTTTGTTTACCCATAACTCATGCGATCGCTTTTTTTCATGATTTCATTGTATCAGTTTTTGCAGCTAATTTCATCCTAAATCCAATTGGGAAAAATCATTCTCAGATAATAATCCCGCACTGACAGGGGAATGCCTAAATAAATTGGTAGCCAATGGATAAAAGCAAAAATTATCAAAATTATCAGCGAGCGTGAGCCATTTTTATAAATAGGACTGTAACTTTCTAAACCATCGGCTAAGAGCCAAGCTAGGGCAATCCAAGTGAAGCTATAGGCAGCCATATAATGATAGAGAAAAGTACAGCGACTAATTTTTAACCAGGGCAGCAGATTGGCAATATAGTTACAGATAAGATAGGCAGAAATTACTCGCTCTTTTCGGTTAAATAATCGACTAAAAACCACTAGAATTGCTCCCGTAGAAAACCACCACAAAAACGGATTACCCATAGCGTGAACATCATAAATTTTATCACCTACTCTCTTAAAATAATAAGCCACAGGTCGCCCCATTACTAACCAACTATACCAGGGAGAACAATAGGGATGAACATCAGATTGATTGCCCTTTATTCTCTGATGAAATGACCAAATTTCTTGATGTACTTGCCAAAAATTATATTGATGGTTGACGAGAAGATGAGGTATCCACAGCAAACTATAGGTAACTAGGGGAAAGACAATTAAAGCGATAAAAATGTCCTCTAATCTCAGGTTAGTTACCTTTGTCCAAAGATGATCTTTTGACTGCTCTTGATTAAATAATTTTATTAACCAAGCAATACCGATAAAAATAAATATTCCCAGTAAAAACCCTAAGCCATTCCATTTAATATTTGCCGCTAAACCGAAAGAAACTCCCGATAATAATAACCAATTGAGGTTTGAATTTTTCTGGAGTGCTAATAAAAAAAATAATTGTCCAGACAAACCGAATAAAATTAAGTAAATATTATTGAGAGCATAGCGGGATTCCACCAGAAATAATCCGTCTAAACTAGCGAGAAAAGTTGTGATTAAAAATACAGTTTTTCTCTGGATTAATTGATAAGCAATTCCCCCAATAATTAGGGGAATAAAAGAACCAGTGAAAGCATTTAACCAGCGATAACTAAAAGTTGAGCGCAGGGAACCCGTTAAATTATTAATGGCTTCAGGAGCGGCAGGAAAATGGGAACCAATCCAGATACTAATAGCAATTAAATATTGACTTAACGGTGGGTGCGACTGGAAAAATTCTTTACCGATTAGATATTCATTGCCGTATTTAGCATAATAAACTTCATCGAAAACAAGAGTATTAAACTGACTGAGATTCCAGAATCTTATTCCTAGGGAAAATACAAATATTCCTAGGATAGATAGGTTAAATTTTACTTGAGAATTCATGGAAAGATAATAGTTATGATAACTGGGAATTTTCTGTTAAACACAAGCGAAATTCTTTGACAGCAAGACGGGGATTAGGATGGTTGACGTATTCGGCTAATAATTCTAAATTTAAATCCGGTAATAAAGCACTTTTAGGGATTAAAATATATTCGCCATTCTCTTGCAAAGAATAAATTTTTAACTGATTATCTTGCCAAAACCAAACCTCTTGAGTTCCTAATCTTTGATAAACTTCTAAAACTTTCAGGCTGCCACTGGTTAAGATGATTTCAATCGCCAAATCAGGAAACTCTTTTTCTGTAAATAAACAAAAACATTCATCTGGTTCTTTTCCCGCTTCTTTTTCCTGTTTTCGCAAAGTGGTGGAACCTAATCCCCAGAAATCAATTTCAGCATATTCTAAATAAACTTCTACCAATCTACCGATATTTTTTTTGCTAACTTCGTGACGACGACTAGGAGCCATAATTTCTACCATTCCATCTAGGTAAGTAATGCGATAACTGGAACTATCTTCTAAATGTTTTAAGAGGGTTTCGTACTGTTGCCAATTAACCCCAGAAATAAACATTCTTTGTTCAGGATCATTAGCTTTTAACTCGAAATCTTCTAATCCTTGTAACCGAATCGTAGTCATCATAAAATTAATTACCTCATCTATTTTACTTAATTACTCAGGAAGACTTATTTTGATTTCTTCTGGCGTTAATTTTAGCGCGTAAAATCCTAACTTTATAGGGATCGGCATCTTTTCGCCACAGAATCTGATAGCCCTTGATTGTAGCACAATGCTCCTCTAAACATTTTTGCCAACCCTGTAAACGTTCGATCGCTTTTCTATCTTCTAACAATCCCCAATCCTTTTCTAATTGAGTTAAGCGAACCAATTTATCATAGTTGGGATAATCCGCCGTTACTAAAAGCTCTTTTTCGTGTAGAATTGGCGGATTAGGACTATCCTGGTAATCGCGAAAACTAAAATCAGCCGAACCTAAATATACATCCATGCTAGTAGCTAAAATCGGATGAATTTCTGTATCAAAATTGGGGTAATAGAGATAGGAAATTTTGGGTTGACGAAAAGATAAACGAACAACGTTAGCATTTTCTAACCGTCCGATAGTTTGACTAGCACAACCTTCATATAAGCGTAATAACATCGGTAATTTTTCCAAAACGCTAATATGAATAGTTAGGGAATAACGGGAAAGTTTGCCTAAGGAACTATTTTCACAATTACGAGCGATCGCTGCCAAATTTCCCGCACTTATTAACACTTCTTCTGCTAAAGCGCAAGCATTGCGATAACTGCCAAATAAAGCTTTAAAATCGGCACGGGTAGCGGGGGATAATTCCCGTACTTTCGGACAGTGGCTAAATTGACTTAAAGCTAAATAAAGTAAAAGATCGGCGCGTCTTTTGTCGGCAATTATCTCCCATTCTTCCCCTTCTGTTACTTGTAGAATCACTTGAAAAGCGCGTCTAAAAGTGCCAAATTCTGCCTTAATTTCTTCCTCTTGTAATAATTCTCCCGCGACGGGTAAACGTCCCTGCTGGGTGTAAAATTCCATCAGGGGAGTCAATAAATCTTCGTAATCTTCAAAGCATTTGAGATGGGTTTTAATTTTAGGAGTGGCAGTGCGGGAACGACATCTCGATAAACGAAAAATTTCGGCTTTTTCTTCCTCTCGAAAAACCAGATAAATTCCCAAAGTTATTGGAATAGAATCAACCCCCAAAGTGCTATCAATATACTGTTTTAGTTCTTCCTGTTGATAGTATTTTTGAAAAGTATTGCGACGAGTTATAATTCCATCTTCATAAGCCATTAAACCCCGTTCGCTATCATCAATTAGTATCTGTGCCGAAACAATTAAAACTTGACGGGTTAATTGCCAAGCTTTTAATAAAGCTTCTTGCCGTTCTTCGGCGGATTCAATAACATTAATTACATAGCCTAAATTAACAATATCAGATTCAATTAAAGGACTATCGGGACGATAATAAGGATCCCAACCTTCACTTTGATAACCCTGTTCAGCTATGCGTTCTATATCACCTCCATAACCACAACCGTAATCAAAAAAAGTGGTTTCAGGAAGAAATAATCCCGCCGCTAATGCTAATCTTGCCGGACGAGAAAGGGTTTTGCGAACAAGAGCAGCTTTGTGGCGATCAATTATTATTGATTTTTCCCTTTGTCCCTCTAGATTACAAACTAAATAATCTCCTGCAAAATCAAGGTGATGCTTTCTTAAAAGCCGTTGCCATTCCTGTTTAGTACCGATGGGATAAGAACTGTTTAAAAGTCCTAAAGCACTTTCGATTTTTGTGAGATGCTCGAATTCTTCATAAAGGGGATAGTCCCTAGTAACAAAAGTTTCTTTTCGGTGTAAAATGGGCGGATTATCAGCATTTTGATAATTCCATTCATTCAAGATTAATGTCCCCATATCTACCACTAAACTTTTAGTTAAAACTGGGTGAGGTTCCCGATCAAAATCGGGATAAAAAAGATAGGATATTTTCGGTTTATCGGTACTAAATTTAATTATTGTTGCCTCGGATAAATGCTGATTAATTCTTGCTTGTTGTTCGTAATTCTGGAGGATAGGATCCAATTGATGTAATGCTTCTCTATGAACATAAAGCGCCCCCGGTAATAGTTTACCGATGGGACTAACTTGACACAGTTGCACGATTAAGGCGAAATTCTCAGCCATGGCAATTAATCTGTCTAATGACAAATTCTAGAGACAGAAAAAACTAAATAAATCTAGTTAAATGAACCCGATAGCGCTCTTTTTTGGTCACAGTAACCTCACCCACTTCTAGACGACCTTTTCCCCGAAAAGAAATCAAATCACCAGTTTTAACATTATAACTAGATTGACTGATATCTTTCCAGTTAACTCGCACATCCCCAGCGCTAATTGCTTCGGCCATTTTACTGCGAGAAATGCCAAAACCCGCCGAGGCGATCGCATCTAAACGTAAGGAAGCTTCCACCGTATTAATTTCTTTTTTTTGCGGTGGTCTAACTTTTAATTCCGCCAAAGGAATCAGGCTAGTTTTCACGGGAACCGAACGCACTTGTCGCAAATTAGCAGATAAAAAATCTGCCAATTCAGGCACTACAATTGCCTGCGCTCCTCGCTCACCTAAAACAATTATATCGCCGACTTTTTCCCGGACGATACCCGTCCCCAACATCGCCCCTAAAAAATCCCGATGGTTAGCGGTATCAAAAAGAAAATTACCGGCAATATCAAGGGCAGATAGGGGAATATCTGTTACTGTCAAAGGTAGATCAACTCTAGCAATACCGAGGCGCTGTCTTTCTGCTTGGGGATAACCGCCCCATTTTTGCATTGACACATCGGTTAAACGCTGAAAAACCCGTTCTACTTCCGCTAAAACCGCGGGAGAAAGAAAGTCTGTCACCGTCACTTCCCAAGTCTTAATCGCTTGTTCGGCTTTATCAATAACTTTCGCTATGTCCTCGCGGTTCTCGACACCCTTTAGTAATTCTTCTCTTGGTAACATTGTTTTGTGGTAATTAATCAAAAATTCTTAGGAAAAAATCAAATGACCGATAACTTATTCCTAATAAGTACCTAGGCAAAATTATTTACACATGACGATCATTGCCCCGTAAGGGTTTTAGCTCGATCAGGCAGGTAATTAATTTTGCATGACTACTTAACCGTTCACCCTTCTAGGGCGTATCCTTGCAGATTTTCGGGGTTAAATTGACGGAGTATAAGAGTCGCTTGATTTTTCAGGTTTTCCGAACCCTGCACGATAATAATATATTTTCCGGCACCGAGACGATTGCGATAGGGAAGTGCATCGCCACTGCCGGACGATAAACCCACGCCGCCACCGACAAAAATACTGCCCATCGCCCCCCCAATCGCCCCGGCAATGCCGCCCACGATATGATTGCCCGGTTCTCCGGCCCAATCAAAGGTATGCAATCCCGTAATCAGGTTAAAAAGGTAGCCCCCGGCAAAACCGAAGGGAATTAGCCAAAAAGCCATGAGAGTAGCCCGTTTTTTGGCCTGTTGGAAGGGATCGATCAAACCGAACTCATCGGCACTTTTATAGCCGCGACCGAGAATGGTCACTTGAGATTGGGGAATTCCCGCTTTTTCGAGGGCAACGGCAGCTTCTTCTGCTTCTATGCGATCAGCTAACACGGCAATGAGATAATTCATATTCTCCAACTTTTTAGGCTATCTTCATCTCCTATTGTAAGGATTTTGGGGACTGAAAAGCCGCTCGATCGAGAAAATATGCAAGGGGATGGGAAAAAATTATTTTATTTGGCTTATTTCTGGCAATAATTGACCATAAAGATTAAGGGAGATAGTTATCATCTTTAAGGACATTTTTTTCGCTAAAAAGAAACCCCCATTTTGCCTCAACCTAGAAGGACAGCCACAATCACTACTTTAGGCCAATTATCATTATTAACAAGAAGTTTTTGGGGATTATTATCATTGGTATCAGACTGTCAAGCTTGACTCACTTGTGTCATTATTTTAATGTTATCCCGGTTCACTCCTGACGTAAAAACTAAAAAATAGGTTAGAGTTCCGGCAATGATAGCGGCTCTCTTATTTTTTGTGTGGTCAGTTTAACTTATATAGTAGTGATCGATCTTTGTGTCCTCTGTGTCTGGAGTGGTTCGTTCCACTCACTCACCCGCAAGACTGTATCTTAGAATACATTTTACCCACCAAACCTAAGAGAGCCTGATAGCTAGTCTTCAGTGAAACCCCAGCAGTTTTTGGGTAGTGGGTGAGAACCCTCCTGCAGCCACTCCAACCAATCCGACTTTAGTTGTGGGTTCTGGAATGGTTTCCCCGCGTTCTTGCAAAACTTCAAGGTAAAGTTCAATCGCTTCTTTAATATTTTCCTGAACCTCTTCAAAGGTATCTCCAATGGTTTGCTCAAGGATTACTCAGGATACTGACGCGGACTTTTTCACCATTTTGCAAAGGTTTACTACTATTAACGACGAAACGCTCCCCCGGTTCAAGTCCAGTGATAATTTCTACTTGACCGTCAAGCGCTTGACCGAGACGAACGGGACGTTTTTCTACTTGCGAGTTCTCCTCGGAAAGGACGAAAATGGCCGAGGATTCCCCTTGACTGACAATTGCTGTTTCGGGAACAATCACCTGCGCGGCAGAATTATTATTAAACCGCACCCGGGCCAATAATCCTCCTTTAATTAAACCATCCCCATTGGCTAGAGTAATCTCCACGGGAATCCGCCGGGCCGTGCCTTGGCTGAGGGGAAAAATCTTGGTGATGCGACCGGAAAAATTTCTATTACCGAAAGCATCAAGGCTGACATTAACCGTTTGTCCTAAATTAATCGTTTTTAAGTCCAATTCCGATAATAATACTACTACCTTGACCTGTTTAAAATCACCAATTTTGAGGACTTCATCGCCGATACTGACTAAATCCCCCGGCTCTTTCAGTTTTTCGATAACTATCCCCGTCGCCGGCGATTTAAGAATAGCGTAGGCCTGACGTTGTTGTTCCTGAGCGATGACCGATTTTTGGGCGGCAATTCTGCCGATAATTGCCGCCACTACCTGCTCCTCCACTTTAATTCTCGATCTTGCGCTATTAACGGCTTTTAAAGCCACTGCCGCCGCAGTTTGGGCTGTTTCGCCCTGTTGTAGGGGAATCGCTCCTTCTAGGGCTAATTTTTGCAGGCGCTCGGCATCATTTTTGGCCTGTTGGTATTGTAGTTGTAGGCGCTGCACTTCAATTTCAGCGTTACTGACTTCAATTCTTGCCCGGGCTAATTCGGCTTCTAGGGCCGACAGGGCGGCTTTTTCTTGCCGGACAACGGTGGCAAGGAGACGATCATCAATATGGGCGAGGATTTGTCCTAATTGCACCTCATCTCCCACATCGACGAGGAGATTGAGTAACTGACCGGTGGCTTGCGATCGCAGAGAAACGACTTTTAAAGGTCGGGTAGTTCCCGTGTAATCGAGATTGCCTCCTCTGGTTGCTGGTTTAGCCGTGGTGACGTTGACGGTGGTAGTACGGGCTGCCGGTGGCGGTGGCTGGGTTTCGGTCCGGGGAGAACAACTGGCACTGAAGGTTAAGATAACAAGAGCGGAAAGGATAATCGGAGTCGATCCCATGGCGATAGTCCTAGTAGAAAGCCGCTTTTGAGTCGATGGTGGCTTATTCTTCGTCCCAAGCTTCTACCGCTACCACTTCACTGAGAGGGTCTTGCATGGAGAAACCGAAATCGAGCAACTCTTGCTTCCAGTAAGTCCACTCATCTCCGTATAAAAGAGCCAGTTTCCAGATACTATCGCTAGGTTTGACTACTTTTGCATCTATCCACTTGCTAGCCTTGCGTTGAAACTTCACCATCGGGTGAGCTACAGCTTGTTTGGTCATAAATTCAATTGCTATGAATACTTCAGATTTTGCGCTTCCCGACTAAACTAACTCAAGACTAAAACTTTTGCCCTTACAAAGGATCGAGAAGCGCATTTATTAACTCACTTTTACACCATATCTGTGGTTTTAGGCAAGTCTTTTTGAGCAAAAGTACGGTAATTACTACTATAGATTAGTATAACCGGAGGCCACAATCATGGAGCCGATGCCTCGATCGGTGAAAATTTCCAGTAAAAGGGCATGGGGAAGACGACCATCGATAATATGAGCAGCTTGAACTCCCTGAGCCAGCGATCGCACACAGCAGCTAACTTTGGGAATCATCCCGCCGGCAACGATGCCTTTTTGAATCAACTCCCGGGCCTGTTGGATATCTAATTTAGCCAATAAAGTGGAAGGATCCTTATAATTCTCTAAAATTCCGGCTGTATCGGTCATCAAAATCAGTTTAGCTGCCCCTAAAGCTGCCGCTATTTCTCCGGCTACCGTATCGGCATTGATATTATGAGCTTGGCCGGTTTCATCGGCGGCCACACTAGAAATCACGGGAATATAGCCACTATTGACCAAGGATTCGACGACGCTAGTATCGACACTGCTCACTTCTCCCACAAAACCAATGCCCTCTTTACCCACGGGACGAGCAGTGATCAGATTACCATCCTTACCGCATAATCCTACCGCTTTACCGCCAGCTTGATTGATCAGGGCAACAATTTCTTTATTGACGCGTCCCACTAGCACCATTTCTACCACATCCATGGTGGCGGCATCGGTGACGCGTAAACCGTCTTTAAATTGGGGTTCAATACCTAATCTATCCAGCCAACTATTGATTTCCGGACCGCCACCGTGGACAATAACGGGACGAACCCCCACACAGGAGAGAAAAACGATATCTCGCATCACCGTGTCTTTGATATCGCTGTTATTCATGGCCGCACCACCGTATTTAACCACTACAGTACGACCGCGAAATTCTTGTATATAGGGTAGGGCTTCGCTGAGGATTTTCACCCGTTGGGCATCGTTTTCGTGGGTATTATTGTTCATGGGTTTTTTTACCTGTCTGATTCAGTGATCAGTTTAGCGGTTTCGGGTTTGACAAAAACTGTTCACCTTGAACGGATTGCTAGAAAGTCTTAGAATTGCCGAATTTTTCGACGCAACGGACAAAAATCTCGACTCCCATGGTTAACACCGATTCATCAAAATCAAAGCGGGGATGATGGTGGGGATAGGCTAATCCTAATTCGGGATTGGCAGACCCCAAGAAGAAATAACAGCCGGGTACTTCCTGTAAAAAGAAGGACATATCTTCCCCTCCCATGGTTTGACATTCGGGAACGATTCCGGCTGGGGTTTCCACCACTTGTGCGGCGATTGAGCGCACTAATTCCGCCATCTGATCATGATTGATTACCGGGGGATACAATTGCCAGTAATCGAATTGATAACTAGCCCCCTGACTTTGACAGATGCCCCCGATAATTTCTTCCATCCGTTGTCGGAAATAGCCCCCTAACTGGGGATTGAAATAGCGCACCGTCCCACTGAGATTAGCACTATCGGCGATCACGTTTCTAGCGCTTCCCGCCGCTAATTTACCCACAGTCACTACGGCGGCATCGAGGGGGTTAAGGTTGCGGGCGACGATAGTTTGCAGGGCGTTGACGATTTGGGCCGCCACCAGTAGTGAATCGACGGTTTGATGGGGAATTGCCCCGTGGCCGCCCCGGCCTTGAATCTGGAGATCGAAACATTCCACCGCCGCCATTAAGGCCCCATTTTTCACGCCTACTGTCCCTAAAGGCAGATTATTCCAGAGGTGTAGCCCGATAATTCCCTCCACGTCGGGATTTTTCAGCACTCCCGCTTCGATCATCGGTTTTGCACCCCCCGGCCCCTCTTCGGCGGGTTGGAAAATAATTTTTACGATCCCCTTGACATCGTGACAGTTTTGTGCTAGGTAAACTGCTGTGCCGAGGGCGATCGCTGTGTGACCATCGTGACCACAGGCGTGCATCTGGCCCGGATGTTGGGAACGATAGGGGACTTGGTTTTCTTCGGCGATCGGTAGTGCATCCATATCGGCCCGCAGGGCTAAAACTGGCCCCGGTTGACTGCCTGCGATGGTGGCGACAATTCCGGTGCCGGCGATGCCGGTTTGATGGTCAATTCCATATTTAGTCAGGGTTTGACTGATTAAGGAGGCGGTGAGATGTTCTTGAAAGCCTAGTTCTGGTTTTTGGTGTATTTGTCGGCGCCAGTGGACTAATTGCGGCTGCAGAGAACGAATAGCAAGGCGAATTTGAGCGCCATTCAAGCTATTAGGAACGGGAAAGGAGGAAATCATCAGGTTCGGACGGCTAGTTTTTTTGATCACTGGTTTCTAGTTTAACTTCAGGAGGCGGTCGGCGGTCGTCAGGAGATAGGGTGATAGGGTTTTGGGGTGATAGGGTTTTGGGGTGATAAGCTAAAACGCACTTAAACCACCTAAAATAGAAATAGTAACTTGAGAAAAATCCTACTTATGCCAGCCAAAGATTTCCTAGACTTAGAAGAAAAGAAAAACTTACAAAAAGCTCTTAAAGAAGAAGAAAGAGCAGAGGT
>NZ_JADBVE010000115.1:0-11026 GCF_020245285.1 Microcystis sp. M31BS1 | reverse complement strand
CAGTATTCTCGCCGGGTTAGTATTAAATCGAGAGACGATTAAAAAAATCCTTCGGAGTGACATTATGAGAGAATCCGTCATCTATCAAGATATTTTAGAGGAAGGCAGAGAGGAAGGCGAGGAAAAGGGACTACAAAAAGGCTTGCAAGCGGGTAAAGAAGAAAAAGCTCGACAAATTGCCCTAAAAATGCTATCTGCTGGTTTTTCTATCCCAGAAATCGCCCGATTTACCGATTTATCCCCCGACGCAATCGAGCAATTACAATCGAGAGACGATTAAAAAAATCCTTCGGAGTGACATTCTGAGAGAATCCGTCATCTATCAAGATATTTTAGAGGAAGGAGAATTATCCGCTAAATTAACCTCTATACCCCGTTTATCAGCCTTAGGATTAAGTGCTGAACAAATTGCCCAAGCTTTAGACTTAGAAATTGAACAAGTACAACAAGTCATTGAGGGACAAAATTGAGGGAAAACGGACAGTATTTTCTATCGTCTCTTTCAGTAATAATTTTTGATCATTAATTCCCTACCAGATGCCGCCGCTCCTTGTTTATAATTATTCATGCCATACTGAAGATTCCACTCGATAATATGGGCAAAATCAAAGAGTTTTCGTATCTCTGGACAATCATCGTAGGTAATTAACCATTTAGCCTGACATTGACGCATATTATCGGCAAAACGTTGATGATCGAAGCTGGTATGTAAATTACCTCTTACACCGTACAAACGGGATTTTGTGGCACTATAGTAGGGGGGATCGAGAAAGATAAAAACTTCTTTTCCCTCAGCAAATAATAATTCTTCGTAGTCTTGGTTAGTAATTTTTACTGATGCTAATAACGGCGCAATTTGAGTTAATCTGGCAATTGATGAATCAGTAAATCTACTGGTAAAAGCTGCTTGGGAATACCCCCCCGAATCCACTGTTCCCGAAAAAGTAATCCGATTTAAGATAAAAAAACGCACCGCTTTCTCAAAGTCGGTTAACTTTAAATCTTCCCTTGTCAAATCTTGAAATAATTCTCGTCCAGTATCATATTTTTGTTTAATTTCTGTTATTTTTGCTACCAATAAATCAATATTTTCTTGAGCGCATTGCCAGAAACAATATAAATCATAATTTAAGTCATTAATCCAATAGGTTTTTATTTGTTGTCCAAAGAGTTGCTTAACAGCAAAAAACACAGAACCACCACCAAAAAAAGGTTCTCGATATTCCCTAATATTCACAGGAATTTGCGGCAGAATTTGCTTAATTGCCCGGGATTTCCCCCCGGGATAACGCAAGGGACTTTTAATTTTTGACATTTTATACTAAATCCGTTTATTAAAGACTGATTATCTATTCCCCCTTTTGCCCCTTGCATGAGTGCCTGTCCTGATATGTAGCCTATACCCATAAGAATTCCATTTAATTCCACACTTATGACTCGTATCCTAAGGTTAGCAAAACCACTTCTTCCAATTGGGCAATTATTTCGGGACTCAGTTGTCCCAGTGTGCGGATCAAACGAGTTTTATCCAGCACTCTCATCTGAAAACATAGGGCAACAGAATCTTGGCCGAGTCCACCATTACCTTGTTCTATCAGTAAGCATATAGGCAAAGCAGCGCGACGTTGGTTGGTGGTGAGCGGAATAGCAATGATCGTAGTTGAGAACTGGGAAACAAGGTCATTCTGGAAAATGATGACGGGACGAATGCCCGCTTGTTCAGAACCTTGAGTTGGATTGAGGTCGGCTAGCCAGACTTCACCCCGTTTCAGAGGATTAGTCATCATTGATCTTCTTGATGGAGTATTACTGCATAGTCATTCATACCTTCTTCAGCAAAGGCGCGATCTTGATCAGCAAACTCTGCAAACAGATCGGCCAGTTGCATTGGATCGAGAACAGCCTGATGACGCTGACTGCGAAACTTTAAGAAGGCAATAAAATCAGCCACTTGCTGAAGCTGATTATCAGTCAGTCGATCCAAGTCTTGCTTAAGAGCTTCAGCGCTTACTGGCATAGGAAGAAAAAACATTCCGACTTCCCCATTATAAGGGATCCTGGCCAACAGCCGTCTTCAACAAACCCCCATGAGTCCCTGAGTGCGTAGCGGGGTAGGGAGGACGTTCAGACGTTTTGAGCGATCGCCTGTTGGAGCAGTTCAGTGATAATTCAATAGGGAAAAATCCCAATGCCGATAATTTCCTATCCCACTTGTTAGACAAGCTAATCTACAAGGTAGTCGGCAAGAAATCGGCCAACATCTTTAATCATGTCAGAAACATCTTGAACTGTAAATTCATCCTGTTTTCCATGGGCAGCGCTATTACGAATATCTGCGATCGCTGTTATTCGCTTCTGATTCAATTTGTTATATACACCAGCTTTTGCCAATTCGGAATTCATTTTATCTAACTTCCCATGCGGAATCCCACTTCTATCACATAACTCTCGCAATGCCGTCTCTAACACAACTCCTGCAATCACAGCCGCAGCGGTATGATAACCACTAGAAAAAAGCTCATTTGCTTGTTCAAGCTCAGAATCAAAAACTTCGGCTTGAACCAGTGTTTTAATAGACGAGAGATAACCACCCTCAAAATCTTCTTTTGCTGCCAAAAATACCGCTTTAAATGCGTTAAATATCCCATAAGTTGTATGCCTAGGCCTGTTCTCTTCCCGCTGAAATTGTTTGAAGTGCTGAGAATCTTCACCACAAACTTTAGACAATAAGTTTTTTACTTTTACCTTCCAGCTTAAAAGTAAGTTGCTATCGATGACTTCATTGGTGCCGCCAATTATCTCTGTTCGGAGAACTTTTTTAGAAGATTCCAATTGGGATGCTTGCTCCTCTAGCTCTTCAAATCGCTGCTTAAAAACTTCTTTCAACGTCATAAGTAGGTAGGTGTTAAAAATTATCATATACCACCCTTATCAAAGAGGCAGGGGGGATCAAAGACAAAATCTATCTTCAATTTAATTATAACCACTTACTTAACCTTAAAAGAATTGAATTCCGTCTAACGACCAAGTTAGTCCTCGTGCTTCTCCCCCGACTTTTACTTACTTTGTCTAGCTTGACCAACTTTTAGCCATGCAAAGATTTGTTGTGGAGTCAGTGTCAACTCAACCCCTGCAATTACCTTAAGTTGGTGATCCCCTCTGCAAACTTCTGGCTCTTGTTGGGGAGTAAACATTAAAACAGAATAATCATCTGGATCAAGCATCCATCCTAATTTACTGCCATGTTTTAAACAGTGTAGAATGTTGTCAATTACACGGTTTACCTTTTGATCCGGTGAAAGAATTTCGATAGTCCAATCAGGTGCTTCGGTAAAGTCGTCCTCTGGTTCACCTGCTTGATTCAGGTTAATTCGATTCCATGCAATTACCGCCACATCAGGAACGATCGAACGCCCGCCGAAGGTACATCGCAACTCAGGTAAGGCTGTATAATCAACAGTATGGCTGTCAACCTCAGCTAAAAGACGTTTTTGCAGGATAGAGTGTCGAGTCTTAGGCATGGGTTTCTGAATTGCGACTCCATGCAAGTATTCCCATGCTGGAGAATCCTCCAAATATGGCAATTTGAGGAAATCTTCAAGGGTGAGACTCTCAGTCAAGGAAGTCGTCATCGGTTCAAGCAAAGGTTTTTTTTGTGACTTCATTATAAATGAAGTTTATCTGGGTTGCTTACCGACGATTCAGGCATATTTGACTGGTAATATGCTTCTGGCTCAACATCGGGAACTTTTGTTAAGATTACCTGATACTTTTCTCGACTTCCCTTTTTGGACCTTTCTATTAGGTAATTTTCTGTCATCAACGCTGAAAGTTTCTCAGCGATCGCAGTAGAGATAAATTGATCGATCGAAATTCCATCACGAGCCGCTAGATCATCTAAACTTTTCTGTAATGAGTCGGGAATTTGAACTTGGATGGTACTCATGGTAACTTACCTATTAATCGTAGGAAACCTGAAGGCTCAAAGCGTGGGTTTCATTTTTAACCTAGCCACCTTTACTCGATCGATAAATTACGATCAAACCAATTAGATTAACCATCTACTTAACTGTTGGTTTGCGGAATTTCGAGGGAGAAGGAAAATATTCTAC
The DNA here is from genome assembly GCF_020245285.1 of Microcystis sp. M31BS1. Classification (NCBI taxonomy): domain Bacteria; kingdom Bacillati; phylum Cyanobacteriota; class Cyanophyceae; order Chroococcales; family Microcystaceae; genus Microcystis; species Microcystis sp. M31BS1. The sequence continues at coordinate 6,914 of NZ_JADBVE010000115.1, read as the reverse complement.
CCGTTCATTTTTCAGAGCTTGTGCCATGAAATCGCGCCAAATGGGAGCAGCAAAACCACCGCCGGTGATACCTTTACCTAAAGTGCGGTTTCGGTCATCTCCAATCCACACTGCGGTGGCTAATTGGGGAACATAACCGACAAACCAGACATTTTTCTCGTTATCGGTAGTACCGGTTTTTCCCGCTGCCGGACGACCGATTTGGGCCGAAGTGGCTGTTCCCCCTTGAATAACTCCCTGTAGGACAGAATTGAGAGAAGCGGTGGCCCAGGGGTCTAAAACTAGCTTCGGTTTGGGTGTATTATCGAGCATGACGTTACCGCGGCTATCGGTAACACGCATGATAAAGGTAGGCTTAGAATGCCAGCCATTACTGGCAAAAGTAGCGTAGGCCCCCGCCATTTCCAGAGGGGTAACATCCACGGAACCCAAAGGTAAAGAGGTGACGGCAATTAAAGGACTCTCGAAACCCAGCAGACGACAGACTTCAATGACTTTATTGATCCCGACACGACGACCGAGAACAACTGCGGGAATATTCAGAGACTGCATCAGAGCGCTACGCAGGGAAACCGGACCAGAAAAGCCGCCACCGTAGTTTTTTGGGCTATAGAAGCCGCCGGCCTCGCGAAAACGGATGGGAGCATCATTAACCACCGTTTCGGGGGTAAAACGACCACTAGCGAAGGCAGTATAATAAACGAAAGGTTTAAAAGCTGACCCCGGTTGACGACGGGATTGAATAGCGCGGTTTAATTGACTTTTATTGTAATCAACGCCACCGACGAGCGCTTTGACGAAATGGGTGCGGGGATCCACCGCAACTAGAGAAATTTGTAGGTCTTTGGTGCGAATACCGCGACCACGCAAGCTATTATAGGCCCGTTGGATGGTGGACTCGGCCATATTTTGAAAGTCGAGATCAATCGTGGTTTGAATCCGCATTCCCCCTTTCGTTAGGGTTTCCTTGCCAAATTTTTGCCGCAATTCTGCCACCACTGCATCGGTAACGTAGGGTAATTTACTTTCTTGCCAAGCGGTGGGTTTACCCAGTTTCAGAGGTTCCTTTAAAGCGGCCTCTTCCTGTGCGGGGGTAATCCAACCTAAAGTACGCATCCGACTGAGAACCAGTGCCTGTCTTTCCTTGGCGGTTTTATAATTATTAAAAGGACTATAAACTTCCGGCGCTTGGATTAAACCGGCCATCATCGCCGATTCTGCTAAATTTAACTGGGCAGCGGGTTTATTAAAATAACTTTTAGCGGCGGTTTGCACTCCGTAATTATTATGACCCCAATAGATATTATTGAGGTACATTTCCAGAATGTCATTTTTGCTAAAAACCTGTTCCACTCGTACTGCCAGGACCGCCTCGGCTAATTTACGGCTAACGGTGCGCTGATGGGAGAGAAAAATATTTTTGACTAACTGCATGGTGATAGTAGATGCACCTTCCACCACACCGCCACTTTTCCAGTTAGCGACTACTGCCCGGCCGATACTATTAGGATTAATACCACGATGGTGATAAAAATGGCTATCTTCGATCGCCATCACTGCACGTTTCAGATTGGGAGAGATTTGATCGAGTTCCACCACTTCCCGATGCGCTTCCCCGTGTAAGCTGGTCAGGGGTCTGCCTTTAACATCATAGATATAACTGGTTTCCGTGGGAACGTAACCCCGTAAAATCCTCACATCGGGTAGATTGCGGTAACTAATCGCCAATCCTACCACAGCCCCCGTCACCACGGCCGTGGATACCATCAACAGGCCGAGAACAGTCCCCCCTGCGACTCTGGAGACTCCTTGGAAAAAGCTATCCGAGTCACTACTAGGTTTCTGCTCTTTGTCTTGATTGCCGAGGGTACTGGTGGACACGATGGTTACAATTTCCTTTTTCCAAGAGGGGACTGATTGATCGAACTGGCTTGAAAGTCTATTCTAAAGGTTTTATTAAAAAATCGAATACTAGCTTACAGCAATTATGGCCGATCTGGCTCTAGATTCGATCGGCTATGGCAGGGGTATTAGGAGCAGAATAGTTAGATATCAGGGACAAAACAGGGTATCGCGGGTATTTCTGCCAGTTATGGGGTTAGTTCCTTTGGCTATCTCACAAAGATATTTTTCCACATCGGAGCGAATAATTGCATCGGTAAAATCGGCCCCGTCGATAATTGCACCTTTGATTAAAATGTTAGTGGCGAAAGCTCCTTCGAGAACAGCATTGGTAAAGTTGGCTCTGGTTAAACGGGCCGATTCTAAATCCACGTTTCTCATATTGGCATCGCTAAAGTCGGCCCCCTCCAAGTTGGCAGAAAAAAAGCGTACTCCTTCTAGATTGGCATGACTGAAGTTGCTACCGCGCAGATTAGAGTGATCGAAGGTGGAATCGCGCAAATCCTGCCCTGCAAAGTCATTATTGGTCAAATTGCGGTTATTATAACTTAGCGCTTGGGCCGGAGCCAAGGAGAATAATAATACTAATATACTAGCAAACAAGGTTAGTAGAGTTTTACGAGAAAATTGCGCCATATTGCCACCTGATCAATCAACCTTTTCTATAATAAGCTGTACTGGATTTAAACCGCATATCGGGAATTTTAGTACAAATGCTCGAACTGGCCGCCCCTCTATAGTTTCTCAACAGGATTTATTATCATTACCCGGCACTCGTTGACAATTATCCCCAGATTTACCAAGAGCGATCGATCTGCTAGATTTTTGATGTTGGATATCTTAGATAGATATGGCTGGTCATAGTAAATGGGCAAATATTAAACGACAAAAAGCCCGGGTTGATGCCAAAAAAGGGCAAACTTTCACCCAGTTATCCCGGGCCATTATCGTGGCTACCCGTAACGGTGTTCCCGATCCGGCGGGCAATTTTCAGCTACGCACGGCGATCGAAAAAGCCAAGGCGGCCGGTATTCCCAATGACAATATCGAAAGAGCGATCGCTAAAGGGGCGGGAACTTGGGAAAATGACTCAGCTTTTGAGGAAATTCGCTACGAGGGTTATGGTCCCGGGGGTGTGGCGATCCTGATCGAAGCACTGACCGATAATCGCAATCGCACGGCTGCGGATCTGCGGGCGGCTTTTAGCAAAAATGGCGGTAATTTAGGTGAAACGGGCTGTGTGGGCTGGATGTTTGACCATAAGGGGGTAATTCGCCTTGAGGGAACTATTGATGAGGATAAGCTTTTAGAAGCTTCCCTAGAGGGCCAGGCCCAATCCTACGAGTTTTTTGACAGTGAGGAGGAAGGTCAAGGAGCAGAAGTTTTTACTGAGGTGTCTAACCTGGAGAGATTGAATAAGGTTCTGCAAGCAGCGGGATTTAAGGTCAAAGAAGCAGAATTACGCTGGATTCCCACTAATACCCTAGAAGTAAGCGATCGAGAGCAGGCCCGTTTTTTATTGAAGTTAATCGACACCCTAGAATCCCTCGATGATGTGCAATCGGTAACGGCTAATTTTGATTTAGTCGAGGAATTGATGTTAGGGGATCTGTGATCCTAAATTCCCAGACCGCTCACTGATTCTGGGCCCAATCAAGAAATAATCTGTCCCCACAATCCCGTAAAAATTCGGGTTCCGTCTTTGAGAATATGAATTTCTACTTGATCCGATGCCCAATTAATCTGATCTTGCAGAGCGGGATTGAGGAGATGAATCCGTTGATTGCTAGAAGAAACGGGAGAATCGGGAGAATGAATAGCCAGGGATTCCACATAGGCCCCATCTACCAAAATATCTAACTGGGCCAATAATTCTTGAGAGTGGGGCGGTGCTTCGGTTGAGCGCAATTGTTCGATCGTAAATCCCGTGAAGGACATCACATTTAAGCCTTTTTCCTTAACATATTTAGCCAATTCTGTCAAGGCTTTTGCTTGCCAAAAAGGTTCACCCCCGGAGAAAGTTAGGCCGCTATTGCGGGGATTAGCCAAAATTTTGGCAGCTAGAGACTCAACAGTAATTAATTGATTGATCTCGAAGGACCAGGAAGCTTGATTAAAACAACCTCGACACTCGCGAGAACAACCCTGTACCCAGACCACGGCCCGACAACCGGGACCGTTAACGGCGGATTCATCCACATAGCCCATGATATTGAGATGATGGGCGGGAATTTGTGCTAATTGGGCAGCAATAGTCAGACTCATCGCTTATAATCCTCGATCGATTCCTATCTTTTTCATGCTAGAGAAAAACGGCAAAAATCGATCGCTGTTGCAATGATTTGTTAACCTTTGACACACATCACCTGCTTGAGAGTGGCGACAATTTCCACTAGATCCGCCTGTTGATTCATCACCTGTTGGATCGGTTTATAGGCCCCCGGAATCTCATCAATAACGCCCTCATCTTTGCGGCATTCAACCCCTTGGGTTTGGGCGATTAAATCATCAAGAGTAAAGGTTTTTTTAGCCAGATTTCTCGACATCAAGCGCCCGGCCCCGTGGGAACAGGAGCAGAAGCTATTATGTTCTCCTTTGCCTTTAACAATATAAGATTGCGCTCCCATGGAGCCTGGGATAATACCATAATCGGTTTCTCTAGCGCGGACGGCTCCTTTGCGGGTGACATAAACCTCCTCCCCAAAATGAATTTCTTGTTCGGCGTAATTGTGATGACAATTAACTACTAAGAGGGGTTTAGTTGGTTTGCCTCCCGCTAGATGTTTTTCAACAATGCGCTTAAATCTAGCCATCATAATTTCTCGATTATAACGAGCATATTCCTGGGCCCATTGTAGGTCATGCCAGTAGGCAGTAAATTCTTCTGTACCGGCAACAAAGTAGGCCAGATCGAGGTCAGGTAATTTACATTCTGCTAGTTTGGCTAACTCTTTGGCGGTATTAATATGACATTGGGCTAGTTGATTACCAATACCCCTAGAACCGGAATGCAGCATTAACCAAACTTGATTGTCTGTATCTAAACAAATTTCGATAAAGTGATTACCACCTCCCAGGGAACCCATTTGTTTAAGGGCTTTTTTCTCTAGGTTTTGTACGCCTCGATGAATCTGTTTAAATTCCGCCCATTTTGGCCATTTAGTTACTTCCCGATCCACTTCTTTATTTTCCGCAAAACCGACGGGAATATTCGCCTCCACATCGAGGCGAATTTTTTTAAGTTTTCCCTGCAATTGTTCACCGGTGAAAGGCATTTTTAGGGCAGCCATGCCGCAACCGATATCGACTCCGACGGCGGCAGGAATTACGGCATCTTTGGTGGCAATCACCGAACCGACTAAAGCACCTTTACCCAAGTGAACATCGGGCATTAAAGAAATGTGTTTATAAACAAAAGGTAGGGAAGCAACATTTTTGGCCATTTGGGTTTCTTGGGGTCCTAATTCATGCCCCGCCCAAGATAAAATCGGTGTCGGTGTGGAAATATCCAGAGTTTCGTAAGCCATAGTTTTTAGGAAATAATCAGGTCAAAAGCCGATGTAACCAAGACAATAAGGCAATTTAGATTCTGCGATGAATTAGATAAATTGTTATCAGTGATCGTGTTTTAACACAGAGGATAAGCTGTTGACTATCTAAATTACTCGTTCAGACTGCACCAGAGTTCTGAGCATTTGTACTAAAATTGTCAAGACGCAGTTTAAATGCAGTACAGCTTATTACCTATATTACATTATATACTACATTCGTGTTATCAACAAGTTCCCAGAAAGAGCAGGCATTGGGGAGCTTTTTTGCTGTGATCGGTAAACAGTAAGCTGTTCAGCATCTAAATAGCGTATAACAGAAACAGTAACTTAGTCAAAAAATTCAATGATGAGCAATCTTACTGATTTACTCGCACTTCCATTTGGCAAACCTTTAGCTGAGATCGATGCCACAATCCTTGAGAGTTTTGGGGATAATTGTTACAAAATAAATGATCAGATTTATTTATTAACAATGAGTATTGACAATATTCCTGTATATAGAGGTCTTGCTTGGGTAGTTTCTGAGCGGGCAGCCGCCTGGATTTTTACAGGTCGTTGGTCTGATGATGAAATCAAACTGCCGCCACCAGATATTCTTTTACCAATGTTTACTATAAAAGATTATCAAAGTGTTTGTGAATTTGGCCAGCAAGTAGATGCGAAAAACTTTGTTAATGATCTTCCAGGGCCGCGAAGAGTAAAATTTAGCAACTACACTTACTATTATCGCATGGTAGAACCCCGTCAATCGGATGATCCTATTGGTATCGAGATCGATCGCCGACCAGAACAGTATAGGTATTGGGGAAATTCTCTAGTCATTATTAATAGTTGGCAAAGAACGATAACTAAAACCTTTCTTGACTTTCAACAATGTTCTCTTAACAATTTAAGAGGAGGGGGAGTCAATACTGGTAGTCATCTTATTCAGTTGAGAAGTTTTGGAAAGCCTGATAATTATCGGGAATCTATTTTATCTGTTTTTAATCCACCTACTCTATGCTATTTTGATTTGGGCTTAGAATTTGTGCCTTCTGTAGATATGCGTTTGGCCTACATCTACATCTATTTACAACCTAACTGTAGCAGTTTATTTTCCGAGGAAACCCGTTCTTCTACCTTTAGGGTTTTTTCTGGTGATCTTCTTTACGGAAATAGATTAATTAGTGCCTCTGAATTAGAGGATTTTCCTGGGTTAATTAACAGTTTTCAAGATAGCAGATTTAAACGATATGACACCGATACTTATATTCAAGAAATAAATGGAATACGCACAGGAACAATTGTTTTTACTCATGATTACATAATCTTATATTAATAAGTAGGGTGCGAAACGTTTAGGCATGAAATAGGGCTGAAATGCCTGAAATAACCGCCTAGTAAGGTCTTCAGTCCCCCGACTGAATCTAAGAGGTCAACACAGACCAACCTTATAACTGTTTATATGTCCCGACGTTTAGT
>NZ_JADBVE010000114.1:0-8037 GCF_020245285.1 Microcystis sp. M31BS1 | reverse complement strand
TGATAAGTACCTAGGCAAAATTATTTACACATGACGATCATTGCCCCGTAAGGGTTTTAGCTCGATCGGGCAGGTAATTAATTTTGCATGACTACTTAACTGATAACTGATAACTGATAACTGATAACTGATAACTGATAACTGATAACTGATAACTGATAACTGATAACTGATCACTGATCACTGATAACTGATAACTGATAACTGATAACTGATAACTGATAACTGATAACTGATAACTGATAACTGATAACTGATTAATCAAAAAGACGAAAATAGGGATAACGTTTGGGAACCCCCGGTTCTTTTTCCAGATCAAAGTTAATTACATCCCAACAGGGTTGATCGGGGGCATCGGGGCTAAATTCTACTGGTAAACCGTAGAGACGGGGAATAGTGGCTTCACCCAGTTCATTACCGCGCCAAGTGGTGTTACGTTCTAGGTAGGAACTAACTAAATCGCGATAACGGTTGGCAATAATTACTTTAGTCGCTTTAAATCCTTGAGTATAGAGACGATCGAGTGCTTCGTGAATCTCAAAACGAATACCATCCGGGTGAGTGTGTTGACGATACCACTCACCATTCCAGAGTCGCCAATGCCGTCCTGACTGCAAGTGAACCAACTCACCCGTTTTGGGATCGGCTTCAAAAGCTCCATGGCGCGGACACAAATAGGTATCCGTCAAAGTGAGGGCGGGGATTAGCTGCCGACAGTGAGGACAATGGATATCGGGTCCAAAAACAGGGTATTGTAAACTTGCATTGATCATGGGAGAACCTAAACTAAAAATTGTTATCTTTGTACCAATAATCCTACCCATATTATACCCAACCAAATTGGACGGGTATTCTCTTTCGACTTTAGTGCAGATCCTCCCATGTCTTTAGATAACTTAAGATCAACTTCTAATTTCTGGCCGATTGTCGATGTCAGTCAAGCGGCTTTTATCGCCCCTAATGCCACGGTAATGGGCGATATTTCCCTAGCTGTGGGGGTGAGTGTTTGGTATGGGGCGGTATTGCGTGCCGACGTGGAACGCATCGAAATTGGGTCCTATACTAATATCCAAGATGGGGCAATCCTACACGGAGATCCGGGCAAAATTACTATCCTTGAAGATTACGTTACCATCGGGCATCGGGCGGTAATTCACGCAGCCCATATTGAACGCGGTTGTTTAATCGGCATTGGGGCAGTGATTCTCGATGGTGTGCGCGTCGGGGCGGGTAGTATTGTCGGGGCGGGTAGTATTGTGACAAAAGATATACCACCGCGATCTTTAGTGGTGGGTATTCCCGCTAAACGCGTCCGGGAAGTGTCGCCACAGGAGGCTCAAGAGTTGATCGAACACGCCGAGCGCTATGCTAAACTTGCCCTCGTTCATGGGGGAAAAGGTACTGATACCGGATTCCCAAAACGGGCGGATTAGGGTATAAATATAAAATGAGAATCAAGTAACAATCTTTTAAGCACCGCTCGAGGAGAAGGAAATCTATGGACTGGAGAGTGTTAATCGTTTTAACCCCTTTGTTTATTGCTGGTGGCTGGGCTGTCTTCAATATCGGCGCTGCCGCTATTAGACAAGCTCAACAGTTTCTCAGCAAACAAAGTTAATAAAAGTTTATAATTCTTAGTAAAACCGATCACCTAGGGGATCGGTTTTTAATTTTTCCTTATCTGGCGATCGCTGATTGGGGTGTGGGGTGTAGAGTGTGGGGTGTGGGGTGTGGGGTGTAGGGTGTGGGGTGACCACTTCGTGCGCGTTGCGGGGGGAAGTGAGGGAATTATGAATTAAGTAGGTGGGTGGAATTAAATATAAGATGAACGTAGGTTGGGTTGAAGCATGAAACCCAACGCCCGCATGGGTTACGCTACCGCTAACCCATCCTACAAATAATTGTGCCTCCCTACTTATGAATTATGAATTATGAATTGGGGTATGGGGAGAACAAATAAAAATAATCTCCTGTCTCCTGTCTCCTGAATCCTGAATCCTGAATCCTGAATCCTGAATCCTGTCTCCTGAATCCTGTCTCCTGTCTCCTAACCCCACCAATATACCTTTTCAGCAAACCCTACCTAACCATGAAATCTAACTATCAAAATCTCATCCAAGAATTGGCTCATCTAGAAATTATCACCGATCCGGGGCAAGTGGCGAAACTTTCCTTAGATTATTATCATTTTAGTCCCATTTTAGAGGCACAACTGCAAGATAAACGGGCTGATTTAGTCATTCGTCCCCAGAATAGCCAAGAGGTTATTGACATCGCTAAAACCTGCGTTAAATACCAAATTCCTTTAACAGTTAGAGGTGCGGGTACAGGTAATTATGGTCAATGTGTTCCCTTGCGGGGGGGAGTAATTTTAGACACAACGAAACTAACAAAAATTATCTCGATCAAACCGGGTACAGCCCGGGTAGAAGCGGGAGTAAAAATGGCATTTTTTGATAAACAAGCTCGCGCAATCGGTTGGGAATTAAGAATGGCTCCCTCTACCTATCGGACGGCGACAATTGGCGGTTTTATCGGGGGTGGCAGTGTGGGCATGGGTTCAATTAATTATGGACAATTGAAGGATAGAGGCAATCTGCAAGCAGTGCAGTTAGTCACCCTAGAAGCGGAACCAAAAATTATCGAACTACGGGGGGATGAGGTAGAAAAAGTCAATCATGCCTACGGAACAAATGGCATTATTACCGAGTTAGAAATAGCCCTCGCTCCCTGTTATCCTTGGGCAGAATTTATCGTTACTTTTGCCGATTTTATCACCGCCGCTAAATTCGGTCAAGCTCTTAGTGATAGTGATGGCATTGTTAAGAAAATGGTTAGCGTTCACTCCTGGCCAATTCCTGCTTATTTTATCGCTCTTAAGGATTATTTACCCACAGGAAAAGCGGCAGTTTTGTTAATAGTGTCGGACAGCGATCGAGTCGCATTAGAATCTTTAATTAAAGAATATAATGGTGAACTTACCTACTATAAAACGCCAGAAGAAACCCAAAAAGGCAACAGTATCTTAGAATTTACTTGGAATCATACCACTCTCCATGCGCGTAGTTGTAACCCCAAAATAACTTATCTACAGGCTTTTTATTTTAATCTAGCCACGGTGGAGAAACTCTATAATTATTTTGGTGAGGAAATAATGATGCACCTAGAATTTTTGAAATTTCAGGGTAAAGTTATTCCCGCCGGTCTTCCCTTGCTAGAATTTACCACAGAAACTCGATTAAATGAGATTATTGCTATCTATGAACAACAGGGGGCAGCTATTGCCAATCCTCACACTTATATCATGGAAGATGGCGGCAGCAGACAGATTAATCCGCTACAACTAGAATTTAAAAAACTCGTCGATCCTTACGGATTGAACAATCCGGGTAAAATGCGAGCATGGGTTGAAGCAAGGGGGTAGGGGTTCAATTCAAGCTAAATTAAACAAGATAAGTAGGTAGGCGTTAAAAACTATTAGATGCCCCCCTTATCAAGGGGGGATTAAGGGGGGATCGGCACCCCCCTTATCAAGGGGGGATTAAGGGGGGATCGGCACCCCCCTTATCAAGGGGGGATTAAGGGGGGATCGGCACCCCCCTTATCAAGGGGGGATTAAGGGGGGATCGAACCTAAAACACTAACCGCTAAAAAGGGAGTGGGGAAAACAAAACTCCCCGCTGCCCCCTGCCTATTCCCGGACTTGCCCCGATCCGATACAATTAAACGGTTGTCTTGGAAGAATTAATAGTGATCGAGCGTTATACTCTCCCTGCAATGGGGAACTTGTGGACGGATAGATATAAATATCAAACATGGCTAGAGGTAGAGATAGCCGTCTGTGAAGCGCAGGCAGAATTAGGCTATATTCCGGGGGATGCAGTAGAAGAAATTAAGGCAAAAGCTAATTTTGATCCCGATCGCATTTTAGAAATAGAAGCAGAAGTGCGCCACGATGTCATCGCCTTTTTAACAAATGTTAACGAATATGTGGGCGAGCCGGGACGTTATATTCATTTGGGTTTAACCAGTTCTGATGTATTAGATACCGCCCTGTCTTTACAATTAGTCGCCAGTTTAAACCTGATTTTAGAACAATTAGAAGATTTTATCCAAGCCCTGCGTTATCGCGCCCAAGAACACCGTTATACAGTCATGGTAGGACGTTCCCACGGCATTCACGCCGAACCGATCACCTTTGGCTTTAAACTAGCGGGATGGTTAGCGGAAGTGCTGCGAGGACGCGATCGTTTAATTCGCTTGCGCCAAGACATCGCCATCGGTAAAATATCTGGTGCAGTGGGAACCTATGCCAATATTGACCCGAAAATTGAGGCGTTAACCTGTCAGAAGCTAGGATTAGAACCGGATACCGCTTCCACTCAAGTGATCTCCCGCGATCGACACGCCGATTATGTGCAACAATTAGCTTTATTGGCGGCTTCGATCGAACGTTTTGCCGTGGAGATTCGCAACCTGCAAAGAACCGATGTCCTAGAAGTGGAAGAATACTTTGCCAAAGGACAAAAAGGCTCCTCCGCTATGCCCCATAAACGTAATCCCATCCGTTCAGAACGCTTAACGGGAATGGCGAGAATTATCCGTAGTCATAGCGTTTCCGCTTTAGAAAATATCGCCCTCTGGCACGAAAGGGATATTTCCCATAGTTCCGTAGAACGGGTAATGCTGCCGGATGTTTGCATTTTGACCCACTTTATGCTCAAGGAAATCACCGATTTAGTCAAAAATCTGCTGGTGTATCCCGAAAACATGAAGCGAAATATGAATGTTTACGGTGGCGTGATTTTCAGTCAAAGAGTTCTTTTAACTTTAGTGAGTAAGGGAATTAGCCGGGAATCTGCCTATAAAATCGTCCAAGAAAACGCCCATCGCGCTTGGAACACCGATAACGGCAATTTTAAAGCTTTTATCGGTCAAGATGAGCGAGTTACCGCTATTTTATCCCCCGACGAGATCGAAAGTTGCTTTGATCCCCAGCAGCACCTAAATCATCTTAATAGCATCTACCAAAGGTTAGATATTTAAGGAGCTTTCAGTGATCAGCTAACCACTAGCTTGTTGCTTTAGAAAGGTAATGACAGCGTTTTGGATTGTCGGTTGGCGATCGATCTTTTCTCAGAAAGCGATCGCTATTCGTTTCTCGATCAAGGTCGCGTTTGAAGATAAAACTAAAGAATCGGCGCAAGCGAGTACGAATCGGGTAAAATAAGGGTCTGTATTCGGAGTGTTCGTTTTTATGATGAAAATCAAACTCTTGAATTTAGGTAGTATTAAAGAGGCAGAAGTGGATCTTCGGCCTCTAACCGTTATTATTGGCCCGAATAATTCTAATAAAACTTATATCGCCTACTCGATTTATGGGTTATGGATTAATCATCGTGACGGCCTTTTTTTTTCTAGTGAAATTTTAGAAAAAATAGAATTTACAAATCAAGCCGATCATTGGTCTTTAAAAATAGACCGACGTTTTTATGATGTTATATCCGAAATTGTTCAAAAGTCCGCATCTGAATTTAGCGGGATAAAACTACAATCTTTTTTCCAAGATTCTAGCGGCAAGATTTTTGAAAAAACGAAATTCAGTATCGAAATTTCCGAAGATGATATTAAAACAGCTATAGAAAAAGTTTTAGCGCATATAATTGAGTATCGCCAGTCATTAGCTTCATTTGGAATCAAGAAAATCGAGCGAAGCGACAACAATAATGAGATTTTATTTTATCCAGAAAAAGAAGCTGAAATTTATGATTATAAAAACATGGTTCTTCTTGATTTTGTTGCTGGTGTTGTAACATTTTCATTTTCTGACATACTTCCTTTACCCGCCGAAAGAAACGCTTTTATAAATACCTATAAAATGCTGGCCAATAGAAGATATAAGCTACTTAAAGAGAATCAGAGAGAGCGATTGATACGAGGACGTATTAATCGAGAGCCATTGATACAAGGACTTATTAATCGAGATAAGCAGTTAGAGTTACTGATGAAAGAACAGGGAGATATTCGCTATCCTCAACCAGTAGAGGATTTTTTAGATTTTTTAACTGACATAGAACTAGAAAATAAGCCCGATCCCATTGCCAAAAACAAAAATGATTTTCAAAAATTAGCTGATCAAATTGAAAAGTATATTCAAAATAACAATAAAACAATCTTTAAAAAGAGTAAATTCGGAGGCAGAGAAATTAAAGTTTCGGTAAAAAGAAGTTTAGAGATCGATCTTTATAATGCTTCCTCGTCTATTAAACAATTAGCCCCGCTTTTACTCTATTTGCGCTATCGAGCAAAATCCGGGGATTTTCTGGTGATCGATGAGCCTGAAATGAACTTACATCCAGAATCTCAGGTAAAATTGTTAGAATCTTTAGCGATTTTAGTAAATTTAGGAGTTAGAATTTTATTGACGACTCATAGCCCCTATTTGATGGCTCATCTTAACAATATCGTTAATGGTAATCACCAAAATCCAGAACTTTTAGCCGAACAAGCTAAATTGCTTTATCTGCAAGATAGCCGAGGTTTTCTTAAAATGGAACAGGTTAGCGCCTATGAAATAAAAAATAATAAATTACTTTCTTTACACGACCCTGAATACGGTATTCGTTGGGATACTCTCAGCGATGTATCAGTTGATATTCAAAAAAAGTTTTTTGCAATTTATGAAGCAGGACAACAAAACCAAGAAACCGAAGAAGAATGTTCCTCAGAAGAAGAATAAACTCGATTGGCAGAAATTTAACTTTTTAGAAAATCTGCTTATTTTCTGTACCGTACCCGATCGGATCGCTCCACCCGAAAGCGGTGTCAGCTTTCGGATTACCAAGCCAGAAAAAGATTCCGTTTGTATTTTATTTAAAACTGATCGTCAGAAGGATCCTCTCGTTAGAAATCAAAAGCAGAAAAGACCTGATTATTTATCTCTTTTTATTCAGAATGACTTACTTCTGCTGACAATTATCGAGATGAAGGGAACTAATAAAAATTCCACGAGTACAGGTATCGAACAAATTACAACTTTTAGAGATATTTTAAAACAAGAAATTGCCGATCATGTCACCAGTAAACTCAAATATAAATTACAAGCTATCCTATTAACTCCCTATAATGCCGATATTCCTCGAAAGGCGATCGAAGAGGAAGCGGAGAAAGGATTTATTATTTTACCTATCCCGTATAATTTTAAAGCGGAGCTTTATCCTTATGTTTCCAAGACTTACAGGAAAGCGGATTTAAGCAAAATAAATTATATTCACGACGAGCAACATAAAGAATCCGATTGTTTGTTAATCGAAAACTTGTTGGCTAGACAAGCATCGGACAAACGTGAACAGGATAACTATTATTTATGTAAATTCACTCCCACCAAAGATAGACAAGGCATCTATATAGATTATCAGGTGTCGAGCGATCAAGACTGGATCACCCTATTAACCGATCCGCAGGGAAAGAAAGTTCAATTGGCTTACTGTAGTGATGATTCTCAAAGTTCAATCGATCAAATTCAGGAAGAGATTAAAAATTTAAACCTATGTCGAATGGTAGAGATGGTAAGTCGCCTAATCAATAGTTAGTATAAAAAAGTGGTGTAGAGAAATCGGCGTTGCTGATTTGAGATATGAATCTTCTTTTCTGGTATTTTTAAAACCTAGAGCCAAACTAACTTTTGCACGGGAACCTGTACAGTTGCCATTCATGCCTTGATTCAGCAATGCCGTTTCTTGCTGCAAATCCGACTAAGCAACTAATCTACGACAGGGAACGCACCTTATGCCATTTTTCTTTATTCGTGGCAGACATTCTACTCCTTTCTCCCTTTTTGGGAGAAGGATTGAGGTTGAAGGCAATTAACCATCTCTGCCATTACTTTAGAAAAATGGGTTCTTCGGTTTGTCTTATGCAATGGACGGGGTTATAAGGAATGAAACCCTTATAGAGACAGACATTACCGCAATTTTTGTCAATTGTTTGCGATCTAGAGTGAACTAATCAATTAAATCCCTTACCAGATAAGGATTT